>WQTY01000081.1 GCA_009786045.1 Pseudomonadota bacterium
ACGCCACCCGACAGCTTGGCCAAACGCTCCTGAAGCTTTTCGCGGTCGTAGTCGCTCTTGGCTTCTTCGACCTGAGCACGGATTTGTGCGCAGCAAGCCTCAATGTCTTCAGCTTTTCCACGTCCGTCAACGATGATGGTCGTATCCTTCGTGATGCTGATCTGCCGTGCCGTGCCAAGATGGGCAAGCTTAGTGGTTTCGAGCTTCATGCCGAGATCTTCGCTGACGACTTCGCCACCCGTGAGAACGGCGATATCCTTGAGCATGGCTTTTCGGCGATCGCCAAAACCTGGCGCCTTAACCGCGGCCACCTTGAGCGAACCACGCAGCCTGTTGACCACCAGCGTCGTCAAAGCCTCGCCGTCAACGTCTTCGGCGATGATGAGGAGGGGTTTGCCGGTGCGCAGGATCTCTTCGAGGATCGGAAGCAAATCCTTCATCGTGCTGACTTTTTTCTCAACCAGGAGGATATAGGGATCGTCCAGGACGCAGGTCATGCGCTCGGGATCGGTGATGAAGTAGGGCGAGAGGTAGCCGCGATCGAACTCCATGCCCTCGACGACTTCGAGCACTGTTTCCATGCCCTTGGCTTCTTCGACGGTAATGACGCCCTGTGAGCCGACTTTTTCCATGGCTTGGCTGATGAGGTCGCCGACCACAGTGTCGCCATTGGCGCTGATGGTGCCGACCTGGCGAATTTCGTTGGAGTCTTTGGTTTGCTTGGCGTGGTCGGCGATGAAAGCGACGACCTTTTCGACGCCTGCTTCGATGCCTTTTTTGAGTGCCATGGGATTATGCCCGGCAGCGACATATCGCACGCCTTCGCGGTAGATGGCCTCGGCCAGCACGGTGGCCGTGGTCGTGCCGTCGCCTGCGACATCGGCGGTTTTGGAAGCCACTTCCCGCACCATCTGTGCGCCCAGGTTTTCGGCGAGATCTTTGAGTTCGACTTCTTTGGCAACGCTGACGCCGTCTTTGGTGACTTTGGGGCTGCCAAAGGATTTTTCGATGACAACATTGCGGCCTTTTGGCCCCAGGGTTGTCTTGACGGTCTGAGCCAGCAACTCGACGCCCTCAAGCAATTTCTTTCGCGCCGCTTCCTTGTAGATGATTTCTTTTGCCATGATTTTCCTCTGTAATCTATACGCCTGATACGGCATCAAGGGTAAAACAGGCTGCCAGTCGCGCCCGTTGAATCGAAATACTATTCTTCAATAATGGCCAGGATGTCATCCTCTCGCAGGATAACGTGATCATCGCCGCTGAGCTTGACTTCTGTGCCTGCATACTTTGAGAACAGCACCACGTCGCCAACTTTGACGTCGCTGGGAATACGGCCGCCCTTCGGATCGTGCTTGCCTGGGCCGATTGCCAAAACGACAGCTTTGGCGGGTTTCTCCTTGGCCGAGTCTGGAATTATGATGCCGCCCTTGCTGACGGATTCCTGTTCGAGCCGTTTGACCAAAATGCGATCATTGAGGGGTTTCATCATCGACAAATCTCCTTGCTTTCCATGAAAATGGGGGCAAAAAATGTGACCCCAGGTGAACGGCGTGCCATGCTAGGCACAACTTTGATGCCGGCAAGGGGGAGGGGCTGATTTTGTTTTTTGTGGGGGAGCTCGCCAGGAGGGGCGTAGCACGCTACGCCCGTACGGAATACGGAATAATGTGCACCCCAGCGGGGCGTTGCGGGGCCGGCGATTGAGGCCCCGCTCCTGGGGGTAGACGCGTATTGGGCGTATGCCCAATAGCGGCGCAGGGGGCGGCTGCCCCCTACAAAAAAAGCCCAGACGCAGGCCCAACACATGTAGGGGCGACCGGTTGCAGAATACGCCGAAGTCGCGATTGTTGTGGCAGGCCCAACACATGTAGGGGCGACCGGTTGCAGAATACGCCGAAGTCGCGATTGTTGTGGCAGGCCCAACACATGTAGGGGCGACCGTCCCGGTCTCAAAATAAAAGGCAATTGTTGCTCCCCAAGGCGATACGATGTAGGGGCATGGCAGTGCCAGGCCCGCGCAGGGGGTTCGGGAAAGCTGGTTCCCCCGAGAAGAGGAGACGCATGCATCCTTTTAAGTTATTCAGCGGTTCTTCGCATCCTGCGTTGGCGCAGGAAGTGTGTCAGCATCTTGGTTTGCCGTTGTCGCGTTCCGAGACGAAGCTGTTTAGCAACGAGAATCTTTGCGTCAGGATTGATGACAGCGTGCGGGGGCAGGACTGTGTGGTGATTCAGACGGCTTCGCCGCCGCTTCACACGCACATGATGGAGCTGTTTATTCTTTGCGATACCCTGCGAGCGTATGGTGCGAGGTCGATTTGTGCGGTGATACCGTATTTTCCTTATGTCCGGTCGGACAAGCGAGATGTGCCCGGCGTTGGGATTGTGGCGCGGCTGGTGGCGGATTTGGTCGAGACTTCTGGTGCAACGTCGGCGCTTTTGCTCGATTTGCATTCACGTCAGGCTCAGGGTTTTTTTCGCATGCCGACGTTTGCGGTTTCGGCGCATCAGACGCTGGTGGGGTATCTCAGGGGCTGTGATTTGACCGATGCGGTGCTGGTGAGTCCCGATGCCGGAGAGGTCAAGGACATTGTGCCGTATATTGCGTCGCTGAACCTGCCGCTGGCCATCATCGACAAGCGCCGCTACGACGATACGGAGACTGCGCATGTGGTTCGCATGGTGGGCGATGTCGTGGGGAAGACGGCCATTCTGATCGATGACGAGATTGCGTCTGGCGGGACGATTTGCAGTGCTGCCGAGTCGTTGCTGGCATGTGGGGCCGCGCGGGTTTGGGCGTTGTGTACGCATCCCGTGCTGTCGGGGCAGGCTGTGGAGCGTATGGCGGCCTCACCGCTGGAGCGTCTCATCGTCACCAATTCAGTGCCTGTGCCGCCTCACAAAATGCTCTCCAAGCTTGTGGTTTTGTCGATTGCGCCGGTTTTGGCAGAAGCCATTTTGGGACAATTTGCCTGAACCGGGATTATTTGGATGCGCTGCACCACTTTAGATAAAGATGCATCCGTTATGGTGCGTAAGTTACCTTCAAAACTTTGTTATCCGGGCTGTCATGGAAGGACAATTCAGAAAAGCGACTCTGTTCATCGTCATATGGTTTCTTCTTGAAACAGCAGCGTTTGTCCTGGTTTGTCTTCTGACGAGCTTCTGGACGGCGTTTTGGCTTTCCATTCTGACTTCGGTGGCGGGTTATGCCATCCGCCCGTCGATGTCACAGGGAACAGGGCTTGGGATGTCGGTTCTGACGGGGAACGTCGGGGGCGCTCAGGCGCGGGTCATTGGGTCGACGCTTTTGATGGTGCCGGGCTTCCTGACGGATATTCTGGGCATTCTGGTGCTCATTCCCGGCGTTCGAACGCTCATGGCGCGCGGCATGCGGGCTCTGGTGTCGAAGCATGTNACAAAGTTTTCAGCCGGGGCGGCAGCTGGCTGGGGTGCATGGAACGGACAGGGGATGCAGGCCGGGGGCAGATTCGGAGAGGGTGGAGCAGGCGAGTGCGGCTGCTCCCCGCAGGAGACCATTGACGTCGACTATGAGGTGAGACGTGCGTCACTCAACGGGGTGGCAGCTGTTCGTGCACAATCCGGCCATCGTGTGGGCGCTGAGAACGCGGCTGCCGATGAGGGCGTCATTGATGTTGCGCACGAGTGGATCGACGAAGGGTAGACACAGGGTCAGAGGGGCAGACACACAGGTCTGCCCCTACGGATTTTTTTGCTGCAACGCGTTAACTGAGACAGAATGCATGCCACTCTTTAGCCTGTAAGGCCAGGGCATCGCAGTTCTCTTTTTCCAGGCATTCCAACCAGCCTTCGGCCATCCTGGCATGGGCGTTTTCGTTCTCAAGCAGGCTTATGACAATGGCCTGGCTGAACTCGCGGATGAGGGGGTTATGGTGCTGGAAGTTTGCAAAGAAGAGGGCGGAAAGGTGTTTGAGGCATCGGTATTTTCGCGCCAGATGGATGAAGTCGGCACGCCTGGCGTCATCAAGGAGCGTGGTGGCCAGGAGCCGATCCGCCTGATCTTTGGATGCCAGCGAGAGTGCGAGTTGGACAGCGGTCTCGGGGAGTTTGGATTGAGTCGACAGCAGCTTTTCTGCAGCACGCAGAAAGGTGCTTTCCTGCATATCGCGCAAAAACAGTCCTTCGCTTCGGATCCGTGCCAATTTTTCGGCGATCACATCTGATTCTGCCGACTGGGCGGCCTGTGTTTCGACGGCGATGGATAATGCCTCAATGCCTTCGAGGGCTTCGAGAGGAAATGCGGCATAGGCATCGTCCAGGAATGTCTGTGCATGGCGCAAGGGCATGCCTCCCGATCTGAGGAGCCAGTAAGCAGCACTTGCCCGTCTTTCCCAATGTTCCTGCGGATCGTTGACAATAGCAAGATGTTGCTGAGTCGCAGACCTGGAAAGCGCATGGGCACGTTTGGGCCCCAGCCTGGAGATCAGGGTTTCAGAATCCGCCCGTGAGCGCAATATGGCGCGGCACCATGATTCCCAAAGTGCATAGTATTGGGGTGTTTGTGCCTGGGATGGATCAAGCAGACTTTCGGCGCCGTCGCTGAGCCAGTCAAACGGTTCTCGCAGGTTCTCGTGCACCGCATTCAGAAGGAAGATGCATTTTTCGCAGCGCAGGGCTGCATCCGCTTCATGCAGAGCCTCGAAGACCACCTTTGCAAAACAGAGTGAACCCTGGTGGGCGATACGTGAGAAATTGTTGAGGGCCCGGACGATATGTCGCATGCCCTCTGGCTGCTGCCGCAAAGCGGCGACTTTGTCGCGCAAAAAAGGCTCATCGCCTTCCATCGCAGCGTAGACAAACAACATTTTCCCCTCGGCATCCTCGGCGAACAGAATTTCGCTGCCTTTCATTTTGGATAGAACCTTGGGGGCTTTTTCAAAATCTCTTGTCCATTCCATCGTCACATCCTTCAACATATGTCGGTATAAACAGAATAGTGGGCTAGACTGTGGCCAGTGCTTCGAGGACAGCGCGCCGCTGTTCGGGGCCGTGTCCCGAGGGTACGAGGCAGGTTTCGTCCAGCCATAATGAAATCGATTCGCCTGATTCGAGACAGTCCAGGGCAAATGTTGCGGTCTCGGAGACATGGCGCTCGAACGCTGCACTGCTCATGGCATGAGGGGATTTGATGTGGAGGGCGCGTGCATTGCCGGCAGGTTCAAAGGCGCGAACCTCTTCGATCCATCGTCTGGATTTGGCGGATACCTTCCACACAATGCGTCCTGTTTTGCGTCCGTTGATGAGTTCACGAAGCCGGGTTTGATGGTGGCGGCGTGCATGGGCAGCTTGTGCCGGAGCATCGCGAAAAGCCAGTGTGCCCCGTTCCTCAATGAGGGCAGGGTAAACCAGGGCAAGGGCCTCGCAGGCATAGGTTGCGCGAAATTCGAAAAATGGCATCGGATAGCGAGAGCGAACTTCGATTTGGCAGAAGCGCGTTTCACCGCGATTCGGAAAAACGCAGACATAACGCATGACAGCGGTCTGCGCTGCCATAAGTGCAGGGACAAACATGGGGCCAATCGTGTGCGCCTGCCCAAATGATTCGTATACGTGCAGTCCATAGCGTCTTTGCTGTCGCAGGTTATGCACGAGAACCTCTACGCTGGACTCCTGGTTGGCGAAGAATTCGGAGATGAGGCGGCGCTCAAGCCTCAGGGATTTGACATTTTGTCGTCCCAGTGTGAGGCACACGACAATCGCAATGAAAAGAACACAGAAAAGAAGGATGAGTGAGTTTCTGCCGGTGTATACGGCCGCGCTTCCAAGTCCAAGAACGAAAAAAATAAACAGGATAGCTTCGCGGCTCAGGGCCAACCGGATTCGCTTTGTTTTGGCGTCCTGCGATGGCAAGTTGCCCATCCTCTGCTCCGGTCAGAAACAAAAAAAGCTCGCCATGCGAGCCAAAGGCGACAGACGGAATCGAACCGCCGTGGAAGGATTTGCAGTCCTCTGCCTAGCCCCTCGGCCATGTCGCCAAAAATTTAACTTATCATTTGGAAGGCGACAGACGGAATCGAACCGCCGTGGAAGGATTTGCAGTCCTCTGCCTAGCCCCTCGGCCATGTCGCCACGGGACGAGCTAATATACGTGACAGCCCGCGGCGTCAAGGGAAAAACGCCACGTATGGTGCTGTGGTGTACGATTCAGACGTCATGTATCCGCATCGTTCTCAGGGTGTTCTTCTTCCGTATCGCGCTCGGGGAGCTGCGCCTTCATGGCAAGGTCGATTTGCGTCTGAATGGCAAAGTAATCATCAAAAAGGTCATCCAGCGATTCGCGAAGCGCTTGCTGGCCATCGCGCGAGAGGATAGATGTCCGGACGAACTGCTTTGCAGGCACATTGATGATCCTGGCGATCTTGTGCAATTGATTGAAGGCCTCATTTTTGCCGACTTTATCGACTTTGGTCAGGACAATGAGTACAGGCAATTCTCTGGCGCCAATCCAGTCCAGCATCATGTAATCATGAGCCGAAGGCGTGCGGCGCACATCCAGCAGCAGCACCAGGCCAAGCAATTGCTGACGCATGGACAGATAATCGTGCATGAGCCGATCCCACTTGGCTTGCACGGATTTGGGCACATCCGCAAAACCGTAGCCAGGAAGATCAACCAGGTGCGCTCTGTCATCAATGCTGAAGAAATTGACAAGCTGAGTTCGCCCCGGCGTTTTACTCACTTTGGCCAGATTTTTTTGGTGTGTCAGCATATTTAAAAGGGATGACTTGCCGACATTTGAACGCCCCACAAAGGCTACCTCAGGCAAGGTGGGTGTCGGAAACTGTTCGGCAGCCGCCGCGCTGGTGACAAACCGTGCTTTTCCGTAATCCAGACCCATCGTGCCAGCTCCTGATACCTTGAGAATGACGGTGCCTGCAACCGCGGATGCGGCCAGACCTCATGCACGCGTATAAGACACACATCATTTGGCCGCAAGTTCGATTTCGCGCCCGATGGGCAGCCGAGTTCTATTTTTTTCGTGGGGGAACGAGTACCCCCACGCCCTCTGCAATGCTGCGCATTGCTTGTGGATAGAGGGCATGCACCATTATTGGCCAAAATTGTCGCCTTTTGTGATGGTTTTCCGCCTGCAAAGGCGGGAAAATTTTTTAAAAAAGAGGGAGGCTTCGACAGAGGGGTTCGCGCATCGCTTGTGGGTAAAGCAGCCAAAGTGCATCGTTTTTGCCACACTTTGGTGATGCGTTGCCGAACACCACGGGGCATTGGGAGATGGTGTGCAGATGCACGGAGGGGTGGGAGAAAATTTTTGATTTATACGGTTGGCTTAGTGTTTGCATGTTGTTGTGAACGAACGCTTGACGGTATGTCATGAGGTTGTTTATATCTTAAAAGTTACGGCTTAAGCCATACAGATAACATTGTGGAGGTGGTTATGTTCAGGAAATTATCTTTGCTTGCGATTCTGACGTTTTTGACGTTGGGATTAAGCGGCTGCTACGTCAGCAGTCATTCACGGACTCCTGTGGCTGCAGTGACACCGGCGCCTGTGGTGGTAGCAGCTCAGCGTCCGGCAACCGTTTATTATTTCGACGGGCCACACCCTGTATTTGATATTGTCGGCAACAGTGACTGGTGTGGCATCAGAGGCCCACATACCCATACTTACAGACCGGACTCAATGGACTTTTTTATTGTTGACAACAACCGGTATATCTTTGTTGGCGATCCCAGCTTCTATGTGACAAGCGTAACGTTTGACACTTACCTCTACATGGGGGTTCACCCTTTGCCGTTTGGGAATCAATGGTGCTACATTGATGGGCCGCATCGGCACACATGGCCTTCGTCCGGGTATTACCGGTTCACGCGCGTTGGAAATCGCAACTATTTTACATACTACGGGCCGTTTAACAACTACTTCGACCCTCGCCGGCCTCTTGTTAATCTTACGGTTTTCTATACAACCCACCCGCCGATGCGTTTTCGCAACACCCACCGCCATTCGGTTGGCATGAATCGACCCCATCAGGCTCCCCCGGGAGGCTCTCGCCCAGGCCAAACAGTAACCCGTCCAGGACAGCCGGTAGTCCGTCCAGTGCCCCCGATCGCAACACTTCCCCCAGGTCAAACGGTAACCCGTCCAAACCCACCGGTAGTCCGCCCGGTCCCACCGATAGGCACAGTCCCCCCCGTGCGCCCGGTGCCCCCGATAGGTGAAGCCACGCGTCCGACGAATCCGAACCGCCCGGATGTGAACCGTCCGACAAACCCCGTGCGCCCGGTGCCCCCGATAGGTGA
>WQTY01000082.1 GCA_009786045.1 Pseudomonadota bacterium
GTTGCGGGCCGGCGTCTGAGGCCCGCAGAGGGGGTAGACGCGTATCGGCCTAGGCGGATGCCATCTGCCAGGCCGATAGCGGCGCAGGGGGCAGCTGCCCCCTTCCGAGCCGTGCCTTTACAGAGTTATGCCACGATGCGTTCTGACTGGCATCCTTGTGGCGTTTTTTGTATTTATCGCCTCTTGTGTTACCGCGGATATGCCAGCGGTACATGTCACAGGAGGTAGCCGTGTCCGGTTCAAGGAAGAAAGCAAAGAACACCAAGTCATCTGCAAAGGGCAATGCCAAGGCCAAAAAACCATCCCAGCGGTCGTTTTGGCGGCGTTTATTGCGCTTTTTTGTCGTGATGGCGCTTCTCCTCGGGTTTCTTGGCGCCGGGGCTGTTGCGTTGACGTTTTGGTATTATTCAAGAACTTTGCCTGGGATTTTTTCTTACGACGATTATCGCCCGAAGCAGATGACGGTCATTTATGATCGGCTTGGCGTGCCCATTCTGGAGCTCTTCGAGGAACGCAGGACGGTCATTTCGTTCGATGAGGTGCCATTGCAGATGCGGCAGGCGATACTTGCTGCAGAAGATGCCTCGTTTTATGAACACCAGGGGCTTTCGTATGTGGGTATGATACGTGCTGTCGTTATCAGTATTCAGCGCGGGAGTTTTAGTCAGGGGGCTTCGACCATCACGCAGCAGGTTGTCAAAAATCTGCTTCTCACGCCCGAAAAGCAGATGTCGCGAAAGATTCAGGAGGCGCTTCTGGCCAGACAAATCGAGCAGGCTCTCACCAAAGACGAAATCCTGGCCATCTACCTGAACCACGTTTACTTCGGTCATCGCAATTATGGCATTGAGCAGGCAGCGCAGTTTTATTTTGGCGTTCCTGCCAAAGGTTTGACGCTGAATCAGGCAGCAACGCTCGCCGGGGTCGTTCAAAGCCCGGAGCGTCTCTCTCCCAGAAAACACCCCGAACGTGCACTCGCCAGGCGAAACTATGTTCTCAGGCAAATGCGCGACAAAGGGTTTATCAACGAGGATGTCTTCAATCAGACGATGAAAGAAGACATTGTCCCAAGCGAGAGTCACCGTACATCGCTGGGGCAGGCGCCCTATTTTGCCGAGCATGTCCGGCAGATGCTCGTTGCCGAATACGGCAGGGATTATGTGTACAATGCGGGGCTTCATGTGACGACCAGCGTTGATTTGCAGGCCCAGGCCATGGCGGAGAAGGCATTCGTGGAAGGGCTTTATGCTTTGGATGAACGGCGCTATACGAACCGCCCTGTCAAGAATCCCTCTAAGAAGGCGCCGACGAAATTTGAGAAAAATCAAAACTACGAAGCCAGGATCGTCAGGATAGAGGGCGACACTGTCTTTTTTTCCATTGCGGGCAAGGAGCTTCCCTATGCGCCAACGGCCCGGCAGCGCCGGCAGCGCCCCCTTGAAGAGGCCTTCGAGGTTGGCCAAACGTGGTTCGTGCAGATTGAGGCCTTTGCCGAAGACAGAAAGCCATCGAAGATATTCATTCCCTCGGGTGCCAATGGTGCCCTTATTGCCATCGATCCTTTCACAAGGGAGGTGCGGGCATTGGTTGGGGGTTACAGCTACAGGGAATCAGTGTTTAACCGTGCGACGCAGGCCCAGCGCCAGACCGGTTCTTCGTTCAAGACATTCGTCTATGGTGCGGGTCTCGAAGCCAGGGTCATCACGCCAAGCACGATCATCGACGATGCGCCAAAGGTTTTTCATATACAGGGGCAGGCCAAACCATGGTCCGCAAAGAATTCTGACAACAAATTTCTGGGTCCCATGACGACACGTGCTGCGCTTGCGCAGTCAAGGAATACCGTTGCCGTCGATGTCCTTGAGCGCACCGGCATTGCCAATACGATTGCCTTTGTCCGAAAGTTTGGCATTACTTCCCCGCTCGTCGAGAATTATACTCTGGCGCTTGGCAGCTCTGAGATGACCCTCCTGGATGTCACCAATGCCTATGCGACCATTGCGGATGAGGGCACCTATAAGTCGCCCGTGTTCATTACGAAAATTGAGCATGGGCACAAAGTGATGCCGGTGCCTCAGCAGGTCACACGCAGTGCCATCGCGCCGGATGTTGCCTATGTCCTCACCTCCATGCTTAAGTCGGTGGCGACGGATGGCACAGCCAAGCGATATCTCGGCAAGTGGACGCGCGATGTTGCGGGAAAGACCGGCACCACCAATGACACCAAAGATGCCTGGTTTGTTGGATTTACGCCTGATTTGGCATGTGGCATTTATATTGGGCATGACGAACCCAGGAATCTGGGGCGCGGTGAGGGGGGATCGACGACGGCGGTGCCTGTTTTTGCGGATTTTATGGCTGCTTACCACAAAGACCTCTCACCGCGTGCTTTTACATTGCCTGGTTCTGTGGTAGAGCTCGAAGTGGATGCTGCTACAGGTTTATTGCCGCGCGGCGCCAGTGTCAGAAAAGAAGTCTTTTTAAGTGGTACCCAACCGACTCAGGTTGCCCCAAGCGGCGATGACATAGACAATCAAAGCTGGATGATGCGTCAGGTGGATATTCCACTTGATGTCGAAGACTATGTGGATGACGATTCGCAGGACGCCTTCTAATGCTCAGGAATGATTCTTTGTGCCAACAGTGCTGCCTATGCCTGTTCGTCTTTGCGACGTTTTGGGGTGTCGTTTTTCCGATGCCGGCGGCATCCCAGCCTCATCGTGCATCCCCCCAGGCCTGTGATGAGTCTTTTGCTTATGCCAATGCTCTGCTGCGTGCAGAGAATGCCTATGTTCGGCGGCAATACGCCTTCGTCTCAGAGATTCTTGCGCCCATTTATGAGCAGATCCGGTGTATCGACGATCCCACTGCCCTCGAAATTGAGCTTCTGCTTGGCGTTGCAAGTCTTGAGCAGGGCAATGAAGCACTCGCAGACACCTATTTTCTGAATGTGCTGCGTTCCGAATCCGGCCACGAAATCCATACCCTGATCACGCTTCCCGAATCGAGCCTCAGGCGCATTGAGTTTCTGCGCAGTCTTCACGAAGAGGAGCTTAATAAACTACAGCAGAGGACACCTGGCGTCATTGTTGAATCGCTTTATGTTCTCGCGGAGAAAGAGCAGCATCATTACTGGATCAATTTTCTTCCCTTCGGGGCAGGTCAGTTTCAGATGAAAAGGAATGGCTGGGGGGCTTTCTATGCCAGCACGCAGCTTCTGGGTGTTGCGCTGTCCATCACCGGCGCGGGTATGGTCGAATACTACCGTGGCGAGAGTATGACATTCTCGCCGCAAAACTATGCGCATGCGAAGAACTGGCAGAATGCGCAAATCGTTGGCATTGCCATTCTTGCAGCAAGTTATGTGGCGGGCGTCATCCATGCCCTCATCATTTACGAAAGCAGCAGCACCGTCTTTCATCCGCCATCGCGTATCCAGCCCGACAGTATCTCGCATCGTGCGGCGCCCTTTATCCTTCAGGATGGTGCGGGCCTCACCTATGGTGCCACATTCTAGGATATGGCATCGCTGCGCACCCAGTCGCCGATAGAATAGGCCTGGGTTCCGAGAACGACCCGGAGGCGGTTTGCGTCGTTGCGCAGCACAACGGAGTCTTCGTTCATCGAAGCCCCAAAGATTTGTGTGCCGACGGTAAAGATGCGCAGCACAATCGAGGATTTTCCGGAATTCATACTGATGCGGACCACACAGCATTGGCCATGGTTCGTCTCACACAAGGCATAGACATAAGATTTGGTGGCCGGCGCCAGAGAGACAAGCTTTGCGTTGGCCAGGTCTGGATCATCAAGGGCGGCCATTCTTTGTGGGGCTGCATCACCCTCAAGAGAGACTCGCCAAATTTCGCGGCTATCGGAGATAACGAGTGCAAATTCAGAACTCTTCTCCTTGCCGAGTGTCACCAGGCGACCGCCCGCTATGGGTATGCGGCTGATCATCGTACATGATTTTCGCAGATCCCAGATTTCGAGCATCGTATCGCAGAGGCAGGCGGCACGCGTGCCTGAAGCATTGATTGCCATGGCGGTGGGCACAGGTGAGGTGCTTATAGCCAGCGGTGCGACATTGGAACCATCGAAACAATAATATTGGCCATCCAGGCTTCGGAACAGCAACCCACCCGCAGAATAGGTCATGGCTTCGACATGGCAGGGCACGGCGCATAACTTTACGATATCGTTGGTGTCGAGCTTAAGGCGATAGATGAAGCCATCAGTGCAGGCGATAATGACTTCGCTGTAGCGCATGCCCGCACAGGCGGCCGTTAAGGTGGCAGGCAGCGGTGCGGCTGAAAGGATCTCCTGAGATGCGCCCAAAAAGGCGGAAGCACTCTCCTCGCGAAGGGCTACAAACCCGACTTTTTCGGGGGAAGGATAGGCCGCCACAAAACCTTTTGGGTAGCGTGGGGTGCGCATGATAACTGCCCCCGAGACGGTATTGAGGAATGTGAGGTTGCCGTTGTTGTCTCCCAAAGCCAGTATGCCGTTGTCCGAAAGCGTTTCGGCAGTTGCGGCTGCCGCGTTTTGGAAAACGACAGCAGGCGGTTCGCGCATGGGATCAAAAGCCCATACCGCCCCCAGCGTTGAGATAATCAACACGCGATCCCCTCTGCTGGTTAAGAAAAAATGCCGCCAGCTATCCCCCTCCGGTGCGGGTATCGAGAACATCACCGACTCGCTGTTGGTGGCACAGACTAAGATGCGTTTTGGAGAAAGTGCCACGACGTAGCGTTCACAGGCTTCCATTTCAACGCGCTGCAGCCCGTCGAGGACGTGGCAGTAGACATCGTCGCCGCGCGCAATGTGCAATGTATTGCCTTCACTTGAGATTTGCGGGGCATCAAGCAGAGGGATAAAGGTATTGGAAGGCGACGGGGCAGGCACTTCTGCCGGGTCATCATCTGCCAGGACAATGTCTTCGGCAGCCGTATGGTTTTGGCAGCGGATACGGTGAGCAGATATCCAGGAAAGGGAGTCCGGCACAAAACTCAGGCGATAGCTTCCAAGTATATCCAGCGTGTCCAGACACCACACCTTCACCAGGCCATAGATATCCGAAGAGGCAATAAAGCGCATGCAGGGCGAAAAAGCCAGTGACAGGACAGCGCCATCATGACCGGTCTGAGATACGATGCGTGCAGGACTGACGAACTTGTTGGAGGCAGGAACAAAGCGATGCGGCAAATCAACCACGACGATACCCCTTGATCACAAGAAGAAAAATCTGCGCAACATTATGATAGCTCACAGGCGCACGTGCAATCAAAAAGTCTGAAACTGCTGCAGCAGAGCGCTCACATCGAACACATCGTATGGCTTCTCCAGACCACGCACACCCCTGTCGCGTATCCATTGCTGCGTTTTGGCATCAAGATAGCTTGATGTCACAATGATGGCAGTTTGCGGCATCAGTGACTGCACGCGGCAAACTATCTCATATCCGTCTACCACAGGCATGCGCAGATTCGTGATGACAACGTCGTACCGGTACTCATTGAGCAGCCCAAGCGCCTCCATCCCGGAAGAAGCGGTCATGACATAATAGCCTTCCAGCGAAAGCATCATCGCAAGGTTGCGCAATACTTCCGGATCATCATCGACAGCTAAAAGGCGAATGCGTGACTCCAAATGAACCTCCGAGGGCATGTCAGGGCACTCTGAACTCACTCCCATGTTTCCGAACATTTCTACCACTGAGGCCGCAATTCTGTCAACCCAGGGCAACCGCCTTCATGCCTTGAGGGGGCAGCACCCCCTGCGCCGCTATCGCGCTTGCCTTATCCGACCTGTCGCGGCGTCGAAATGCTGCAGATTCCAGGAAGCAAGGAGGCAGTGCCCTAGTCGACCGTCCAGATGGGGTGGTCACCACCACGTGCAGGCGTTGTCGCAGGTTTTGTGTTTCGGCCATCCCTGGGTGTTCTGGTGGAGCCGCTTCTGCCATCGCCGGGCTGCGTTGTGGTGGTGGGTGGTGGTGTGGGGGTGGGATCTATGCCTGGCGGCCGGCCTGAACGTTGCAGGGTGATGATGACGGGTTGTGGTTGCCTTTGGTTGGCATCAATGATCAGAGGGACTTCTGCGTAGCCCTCTGCCTGAATTTTGAAGTTTACTCGATAATTTCCGCGTATGAGATCAATAACCGCCTGTTCTTCGAGGGTTCCGAAGACTTTTCCGTCTTCGACACGGATAACCTGTGCACTTTTGGGTGAACCGGTGATGGTCCATACACTTCTTGGCGGGTCAACGGCGCCCATGACGGCACCAAGTGCTGCACTGTCGAACGCGCCTTCTCTGGTGTTTCTGCTGGCACTGCGGTCGCGTTGTGAAGCGGGCGTAAATGAGGGTACCTGGGGTGCATGTGCGACACTGGTCGCATCGTCTGTTTTCGTTATCTGATCATCGTCGAAGAGTTTATCGACATAGAGCTTTACGAAGAGTATGACGACGAGGATGATAGCGCAGACGACGATGCCGAGAATGAGGAGGAGCTGATTTCGGCGCTGTACGACGGCTTCGGCAGCCATTTGCAGCGAAGGCTGCGAAATCATGTAACCTTCACCGCTGAAGGTGGGCGTTGAAGGGCGCGACAGCATTGGGGTGATGGCCGATTTTCTGGATGCACTGAATCGCCGCATCTTTGCGGACACGTATTCGTTTTTGAGGGCATCATCGGGGACAGTGAGGAGGGCATCCCGCAATTCGCGTGCGTGTGCAAAACGGTCAGCGGGGCTCTTGGCGACGCATTTGCGCAGAATGGGTCCCAGGGATGTTTCCTCGATCCAGTCATCAATGGGAATTGCCTCAAGTGCCATTTGCTGGACGGCGACCTCCATGGGGGTACTCCCTTCGAAGGTGAACCTGCCCGTCAGCATTTCGGAGGCAATGATGCCCAGCGAGAAGATGTCGGAGGCGGGCGTCACGGGCCTGCCCATGAGTTGCTCGGGGCTCATGTAGGCTGGCGAGCCCATCCAGGCACCTGTCTGTGTCAGTCGCTCTGCATTGGGGTTTGATTCATCGGAGTCGAGTGTTTTGGCGATGCCAAAGTCGAGCACTTTGACGGCATAAGGCTCGCCATTCGAGGCACCTTCGAGCAGGAAGATGTTCGAGGGTTTCATGTCCCGATGAATGATCCCCAAATCGTGTGCCTCAGACAGGCTGCACAGAATCTGGAGCAGAATGTGCTTTGTATCGTTGAGCGAAAACCGTTCACGCCGCTCAATCATGTCATCCAGAGTTTTGCCGTTCAGGAACTCCATGACGAAGAATAGCCTTTCGTCTTCGGTGGCGCCGGAGTCGAATATTTTTACAGCGTGTTCGCTTTGGATGCTTTGTGAGAAGATGATTTCGCGCTCAAAGCGTTTCACCGCCTGTTCGTAGTCGGCAATGGAACGGCGCAGCATCTTGATGGCCACGCGCTTGAAGTTTTCCTTCAGGTCGGCGGCTTCATAGACCACGCCAAATCCCCCCTCTCCCAGTATTTTATCCAGACGGTATCGCATGAGCAGCACTGAGCCCATGTCGACACTGCTGCGCCGGCCCGGGCTTGAGTTCGTTGGGGAGGATATGCTCCTTTGTCCGTTCAGAGATGGCAGCTTGTCGGCCGATGCCAGTTTGCTTTGAAGTCCGTCGACGCACACGTCAGCCGATATCAGCGTTTCCTGATACGATATGGGCGAGGCGACTGCATTAAGCGCGTCATTGCTGGATGTTTTGTCGCTGCCGTCCTCATTCTCATCCTGAGTGTGGCAGGCAGCCCCGGGCAATGCCGATCCAGACAGGTCTGCATCCAGAATGACACCTGTGGGATCGGAATCCTCCTGCCCATTGACAGCGTTCAAATTTTCGTCCGATGGATGAGTCATCTTAACATAACTTCGAAAAAAAGGTTGAAGACAGGCACATGACAGCCCCAACAAAACGTTTATCACATTCCCCGCTGGAACACAAAATCCAACCCACACCCCCCCATGTGGGAGGTATATCTTACCATTGGTGTGAAAGCAAAAAATGTGCCAAAATATAATCCGATGATGGCGCGAAATGAGACTTCGACAGGGTGAAGGTGATTTTTAGGTGTTGCAAACCCTGGATGAAGTTCTGAAAATGTATTAATGTAGGGGGCAGCGCCCCCTGCGCCGCTATCGCACTCGCCTTATCACTGACGACCTATCGCGGCGTCGAAATGGTGCAGATTCTAGGAAGCAAGGAGGCGTGGAAGGGAGCGTACTTCGTACGTGACCGACCACAACGACGCCGCTGACGACGA
>WQTY01000083.1 GCA_009786045.1 Pseudomonadota bacterium
GCGCCTTTGCAGGCCCTTGCGCTGCCATTGATCTCAATACAACTGAAGATGACCGTGTTGATAAAGACGGTGTTTCGGTTCGGTATGGCGGGGTCGAGGGCTGAGCCGCTGCTTGATCCGCCTCCGCTGGATTGCCATGGACTCTCGGTTGTGGCGTAGTTGCGCACGTTCAGCCATGAGCTGTATGCGTAGAGCAGCGATACATCAACACCGGTGCCAGGCAGGAAGGATACTGCGCTGGTTGGGTTCGAACAATCGTCGGTGGTCGGATCGATGACGCCGTGAATGACAACGCTTGCGTTTTCTGCAACGCAGCCCATCAGGGGCAGGGCGAGCAGCAATGCGTGACATGTGTATTTTAGCGAGTTCATGGCATTACCCTTTCGTATATGTCGCATGGATTGTGAAATTGGCGAGGGCATTACTTTTTTCTCCTTTCTTCCGTTCTTTCTTCCGGTGGAATGAAAGAGCCGGGTCCGGATGCGGCGATGGATGCGTCTCGATTGATGATGCGTGGGGTAATAAAAATGAGCAATTCCGTTCGGTTGTCTGTCTCGGAGGTGCTTCTGAAGAGATAGCCCAGGAAGGGGATTGAGCCGAAGAAGGGTACACTGCTCATGGATTGAGAGGTGTTTCGGGTGTAGATACCGCCGATGACGGTGGTATCACCGTCTGGGATGAGGAGTTCTGTGTGTGCTTCTTTTCGAATGATCGAGGGGTCGCCGCTGGCGCCGGTGTTGCCGAAGTCCGGTTCGTTTTTGGAGATGTCGATTTTCAGGTAGACATTGCCATCGCGCGTCACATGGGGTGTGACTTCCAGATTCAGTTTAGCATCGTAGAAGACCGTTTGCACGCCCGCTGCGCTGACGACGCTGATGGGAATGCTGGTGCCCTGTTCGATGCTGGCGCGCACGTTATCAAGCGTCATGATTCGCGGGGCGGAGACGATTTTGAGGAAGCCCTTCTCTTCGAGTGCAGAGAGCCGCACGTTGAGGTTGAGGGCACCGCCAATGGATCCAAAGGTCATGCCGATGGCACCGCCGGACCCGGTACCGACGGAAGCAGGGAGGTTGACGGCGAAATTTGGTGAGGCGGCAGTGCCGCTGTTGAGGTCGCTTGTCGAGCCGCCCGCAACGCCGATGGTCGAAGGGAAGACAATGCCCGTGGCATTGCCGGTGGCAGCACTGGCAATGCCGTCGCCTCCCCACTGAACACCGAGTTCTTTTGTGAAGTTCGCCTGGGTTTCGACGATACGTGCTTCGATGAGGATCTGTGGTGTCTGGGTGTCGAGATTATCGACCAGGATCTCGGCGGCATCAAGGTTGGCAGGGACATCTTTCAGGATGAGCGTGTTGGTGCGCGCGTCGATGTTGACCGTGCCGCGGCTGCTGAGCAGAGAAGCGACATTGTCCTTGAGCTGATCGGCCAGGGCATAGTTGACGGGGATGAGGCGAACCTCAAGGGGTTCGAGTCTTTCCCGAACCTCGGCGGCTTTAAGCAGGCGTTCTTCTTCGGCACGGAAGGTTGCAGCTTTGGCGACCCAGATGATATTCCCTTCGAACTTCATGGCCAGGTCATTCATGCGGAGGATAATGTCGAGTGCCTGATCGAGCGGCACACTCTTGAGCGACAGGGTAACCTGTCCTTTGACTTCCGGGCTGACCACGATGGAAACGTTGATCTCGTCAGACAACAGGCGCAAAAGATCGTTGATGTCTGCGTCGCGAATGTCGAGGGTGATCTTACGCTTGGCAAATGGCGTATCCCTGAGCGTGTTGCGCCTGCCGAAGGTTGATGCCAGCTCGTTGGAATCTGGCTCGGAAGCTGAAACCATGGCATTTTGACGGCGATCCACCGAGGCGGTGAAGTTGGCGTAGTTTGAGGGAACCTTCTTGAAGCTCCAGATGACTGTGTCACCGACCTGATCGATCGATTCGATGGTCTTGGTGACAGATTGGGCGATGAGCTCAAGATTACCGTCGACCTGGGTCGAATCGATAAAGCGCACACCGTGCTGGAAAGCGGAGGTGTCGAACTTTTTGTTGAATCCTTCGGGGAGGCTGGCGCCCGGAATGCGCAGGAGAGTGCGCTGTGCATCAATGGCACGGCTTTCGACCCTCGCCGCTGGCGAGGACAGCTTGACGACGACCTGCATGGTGTCTCCGGTATCTTTGAACTGGATGTCTTTGACGCTGGTGTGTCCGATGTTCAGGTCGAGGGGGGCCGTCGTGGCGACGCGAGAGGTCATGCTTTCGCGAGAGGCCATGTTTTCGGCAGTGAAGTCGATGGGAGGGAGGGCCGCAGCGGCGGGAGGTGCTGTTGCGGTGACAGGGGGCGCTGCTGCGGCAACAGAGGGTGGTGTTGCCGCAGCGACGGCCAGCCCGTCGGCACGAGCCCTGAGATCAGCGTTTTCGGATTTAAGGGATTCGAGTTGGGCCCTGGCATGGCGTCCCTGGCGCACCTGCTCGCGCAATTCAGCGATCCTGGCGTCTCGCTCGGCAATAGCAGCTTCGCTCAGGGCCGCCTGACTCGCACTTTCACTTTCGAGCGTTTTGAGTTGGCGCCGGGCGGTACTGCCTTTATTGATTTCCTCATTGAGGCGCACCATTTCCTGTGATTGTGCGGAGAGCTTTGCCTGAAGTGCAGCGTTCTCGGCGTTGAGGCTGGCATTATTTTGTTCGGCGGTTTGTGCACGCGTTAAGACATTTTCGTGCGCCGCACGCAGTCTTTCCAATTCGGCCGTGGTGGCAGAATTTTGCGCATCGGCGTTCTCTCGCAGCCTTGCCAGCTCGGTAGCTGTGGTTGATTTTTGTGTTTCGGCGGTCTCGTAAGCCATGCGCAGCTTTGCCAACTCAGCTGCAGCGGTCGACTTTTGTGCTTCGGCGTTCTCGTAAGCGGCACGCAGTCGTTCCAACTCGGCTGTGGTGGTTGACTTCTGAGCTTCGGCGTTCTCGTAAGCGGCGCGCAGTCGTTCCAACTCGGTTGCTCTGGCCAGATTTTGAGCTTCTGCAGCATCGCGCAGCCTTGCCAGCTCGGCAGCTGTCGTCGATTTCTGAGCTTCTGCAGCATCGTAGGCGGCGCGGAGCCTTTCTAATTCGGCGGTTCTGGCCAGATTTTGAGCTTCTGCAGCATCGCGCAGCCTTGTCAGCTCAGCAGCTGTCGTCGATTTCTGAGCTTCGGCAACTTCGTAGGCATGACGCAGTTTTGTCAATTCGGCTGCAGTAGTCGATTTCTGTGCTTCGGCTGTCTCGTAGGCATGGCGCAGTCTTTCCAGCTCGGCAGTTCTGGCCAGATTTTGAGCCTCGGCGGCATGGCGCAGTCTTTCCAGCTCGGCAGTGGTGGTCGCTTTTTGTGCTTCGGCAGCTTCGTAGGCGGCACGCAGTCCTTTCAATTCGGCTGTGGCGGCCGCGTTCTGAGTTTCGACGAGATGTGCCTTTGTCATGAGTTCGGATTGCAGGGCGGCATTTTCAGCGCTCAGGGAGGAGTAGTTCTCTTCGACTTTTTGAGCGCGCGACAAGGCGGCGGCGTAATCGTTTCGCAACTGGGCCAGTTCGGCTTCGGAGGTGGATTGCTGTGCTTCGGCCGTGGCTGCCCGTGTTTTCGTTTGAGCCAGTTCCTGCATAAGGGCCGCGAGCTGTGTCTCGGTCTGTTGTCTTTGGGTTTGGGCAGTTCTGAGGGCATGTTGAACGTCTGTTTCTGCCTCTTGCGATCGTTTGAGCGCGGCATCTCTTTCGCTCTGGAGGCGGGCAAGTTCAGTGCGGGCGGCGGCAATCTCGTCATTGGTGCGGTGCCACTCGGCCGCGAGTGTCGCCTTGTGCTGTGCATCCATGCCGTGCATTTTGTCTTCCAGCGTTTGCTGATCGGCCTGGGCTTTGTCGGCACGTCGAACGGCGGCGTTGAGTTTCTTTTCAGCCTCGGCGAGGCGGGTGGTTTCGGTATGTCTGGTTTCAGCCACGAGGCGTTCAGCTTCGAGGTGTGCGCGTTCGGCGCGATCGGCCAATGCCTGTGCCTGGAGCCGCTGTGCTTCCAGTGCTGCCAGAAGTGTTGCATTCTCGGCTGCCGTTTGGCGAGCCTGGTCACCGGTCTGTGCCAGAGCCTGAGCTTCGGCCTGTGCTTTTTGCATACCTGCGATGGCTTGCTGCTCTCTGCGGAGGGCGGCTTTTGCCTGTGCCTGAGCTTGATCGCGTTCTTGTTCGGCGCGCTGTGCGCGGAGCGTTGCATCGTGGCGTGCCTGTTCCAGGGCAGCCATGTTGGACTGCGCCATTTGCAGCTCTGACTGAGCTGAGGTGAGGGCAGCAGCGACCTGCTCGCGCGTTGTGCCGTCTGCCGCCTGACGCTGGTTTTGGGCTTTGCGTTCTCTGGCGAGGGCTTCATCGACGCGCGTTTGAGCCGATGCATAGGCTTCTTCCAGTTTGAGCAGGGCCGCTTTTTCGCGTTCCAGAGCCGCCTGTGCCTGCGACTGGGCTGCCGCCGCTGCGGCCTGTTCTTTTGCCACGGCGCGCTGGGCCGCCGCCAGGGCCTCATCCCTCGACCTTTTCATCTCCTCATAGGCCACCGCCATCGCTGCGTCACCTTTGACCGGGGCCCCTTCCACAGCGAGCACGATGCGTTTTGATGTCGAATCGACCGTGTAATCCGCTTCCTGATCCAGCGACATGATGATACGGCATACCCGATAGTCGTCGGATTGACTGACGCTGATGGCGGCGGAATGGATAATGCCATTGCGCACCAGAACGGGATCGATTTTGAAGCTCTCATCACAATCCAGAATTTCGACGACGACGCGCGAAGGATTCTTCAGCGTGTAAACCGAGAACGTTGGATCGGCAGAGACCCCAATCTCAATGAGTGTCCGGGCTGCCTCCTGAACATAGTTTAAACTCGTGACACTGTTATCCGTGCGCGGCGGCACGGCTTCCCACGCAATAGAGCTGCACAAGCAAAACGCTGCGCTCAAAAGCGTCAGCCGTCTTGTCAATTTTGATGCCCGTTTCATGAATTCTCTCCTGATCTGCGCCCTATTGCAAGGTGAGTTGTATATCGCTGGTTGGCTTGTCGTGGAGCGGAAGCTCAATGTATTGCCCCTCACCTGAGATCATTTCAAATATCTCAATGCGATCCCGGCGAATGCTCGAAACGCTTCCGTGATTGTTGCCGATGAGAGAACCGCGTCGCAGTATGAAGCGATTGCCCGCCGGATCGGTCACAATGGCCTTGGGCTCGGCAGTGCCCGTGATAACGCCAATGAGTCGGTAGTCCCTCGAATTGTAAAGCTGTTCCTGAAGCTGAGGACCCACGATGGAATCTTCATCTTTGAGCCGGCTTTTCTGAATGATTTCAGCCATCATGATGTCGCTGAATCCTCGAAAAGGGTTGCGCACGATGATCACCTGATCCCAGCTCTGGACGGGTCTCCAGTTTCCTTCTGCTATCTCCAGCGCACTCCTGTCGATGAGGGTTCGGCGCGCCTCCGTTTGACTGGCTGTCTTTACCGTGTGAACAGGGACAGTGCTCTCCGGGCTGCAGCCACAAATCGTGACCGCACTCAAGAACCCCAGCATGAGGAGTCCCTTTGGTCTATGCATGTTTGCGGTCATGGTGACTATCTCCTTGTGGTGTTCCTGGCCTTGGGATCAGGCACTTTGACGCCCGTGTAGAGGTAAGTTTCGGCCACACAGCTGACCTTGACAAGCGTGCCTTCCTCGCCCCTGCTTCCAGACTGCCGCTCGATCGATACTTCGCGGATATTGATGATTTGCTCGCGGCTGCTGTCGCCCATGCTCGCCAGATCCCAGAAGAACTGAAGGGCTGCTTCGTAGGTTGACATGAATTCCATGCGAATGGGCACCGCCGAGACCTCATCCTTGGGAATGAGCCCCTCTTGTCTGAAAAGCGTCCATTTGCTGACCCTTGATGAACGTGCACGCTGATTGACACTGTCCAGGAACAGATTGAGTTCGTCTGTTGTGGCAGGAATCTTGGCGCGCAATGCGCTTAGCTGGCGTTCGAGACGGTCATTCTCCCTGCGGATTTCGACCAGCTGATTCTCCTGCACCTTGAGCTCTTCAAGCGTGACCCGGAGCTTCGCAATGTTGCTGTTGGCGCTCTCTAATTTGCTGCTTTCTTCGCTGTAGAAGAAGAAGTAGAACACGATCCCAATCGCAACAATCACAATGATTATCAACGCCAGCGTTGTCTCTGACTTTGCGGCCTGCTTGGGTTTGGCTGCAGTTTTTGCCATCGCACTGCTCCTTAATTCTTCACCGAAGTATCAGGTGATTGCGCTTCCTCTCTTGTCAGAAGATCGATAAGCGCCAGGCCGTCTTTGGTTTGGTAATTGAAATTCGCCTCTGCTGTGAATGTGAAGGTTTGAGTCACAATGTCGAGGCTTGCCTCACGGCTGTCCTTGATCTCTCCAAGCCGGACATTGCGCAGCATGGGGCTCGTTTTGAGGCGTTTCCAGAACTCGCTGATGTCATCCATGCTGCGGGCTCTGCCATCGATTTTGATCTGGCCGTTGCCAATATCTTTAAAGGAGTGAATCATGACGTTATCAGGATCCCACGTCAAAGCCCATTCGGCATCTGCGGCAGCCTTGCGTGCCACCACATCGCGCGGATTGGACATGATCCTCGCCAGCTCGTTGAGAATATACTGCGGTCCCGTGCGAAACGCGGCGAGGCGGGCAAGCGTCAGCTCACGTGTGCGAAGTTCCTGGATCTGAGTTTGAATCTTTGGCACCTCGGTCAGGCGTGACTCAAGCTGAGACACCTCCGAACGAAGCTGCCGCTCCTGTTGCGTGGCCTTCTCTGCCTGCTCGGTGATGCTGCTGAAAAGGACAAAACAGACAATGAGTTCAATGACGAGAAAAACGCCCGCCACCCCGATGATCCCCTGATAGGGAGACGGCTTGACCTTTGGTTTGCGGTCGGGATGTAGATTAATGCGAACTATCATGGCAACTGCCCCCTTCCAATGGGTAACTCAGCCTCAGCCTTGCTCGAAAAATATGCCATACAATACCCCTGGCGTCAGACCTTCGTCGAACGCAATGCCAGGCCAAGTGCTACCGCTGACTCCAACGCCAATTCGCTCAGAGACGCCGGCGTATAAAGCTTCTTGTCATACTTCATCCGGTCAAACGGGTTGACCAGCGATACCGGGATATTCAACGTGCGCTCAAACGCATTCAGTGTCGTGTCATTCTTGAGCGTTCCGCCGCACAGCAATAACTCGTCCGCCGAATCGCGGCTTGAGGTCTCATAGAAGAAATTCAGAGAACGCTTGATTTCCGCCGCTATCGTCTCACTCACCGTGCGCACGATCTCTTCAACCTCCCGGGGGATAACCGCATCGATCGAGCCCAGGTTGCCCGTCTTAAAGGCTTCCGCCTCGTCACGCGTAATTCCAAGCTTTTTCTGAATCTCTTCCGTAATCTGATTCCCGCCTATCGTGATATCGCGCGTAAACGATGTCACGCCATCCGTGATCATCGTCATGGATGTAATGGCAGCACCAACGTTGACAATTCCCACACACGACGATTGCAGACGCTCCCGGTACACCGTTTCTGCCATGTTCTGAAGCGCAAAACTCGCCACATCGACGATCTTCACATCCAGCCCCGCATCATGTGCTACCGAAATGTAGTCGTTCACGACCTCTCGCTTCGAGGCCACCAGCAGAATGTCCATCGTACGCTGCAGGCGATTGCGCTCAAGAACGGCGGTGTCTACCACCACATCATCGTAGTCAAAGGGAATGTGCTGCTCCACTTCCCAGCGAATGTTCTCCTGCAACTCATCATCTGTCATATCCGGCAAACGCAGCCGCTTTACAATCACGCTATAGCCGGATATCGCAATGGCACACTGCTTCTGCCTGATATTGTTGCGCTTGATGAGCCCGCGAATGACATCCGAAACGCCGCTGCGATCCAGAATTGAACCATCCACAATGGCGTCGTGCGAAAACGGCGCCCGATCGACGATTTGAACTTCATAGTTGCCGCGCAATTCCTTGAGCTGACAGACTTTTGCACTGCTTGATCCAATATCAAGCCCTAAGAGCAGTTTACCCATAACCTCGATCTCCTACACACAAAGCGCAACCCCCCAGTCACTCGTCACAGTCTGACATAAAAAAAAATAGTGTCGAATTTTGCGTGTTGGGCTGTTGGGGGCAAGCCCCCTGCGCCGCTATCGGCCTGGGCGACTACGTCGCACGGGCGACCGGGACGGTCGCCCCT
>WQTY01000084.1 GCA_009786045.1 Pseudomonadota bacterium
AGCGGGGCGTTGCGGGGCCGGCGACTGAGGCCCCGCTCTTGGGGGTAGACGCGTATCGCGCTCGCCGAGGCGGTGCATCGTCGGCGTCAGCGGCGTCGTTGTGGTCGGTCACGTACGAAGTACGCTCCCTTCCACGCCTCCTTGCTTCCTGAAATCTGCGCCATTTCGACGCCGCGACCCTGCCGTCAGCGATAAGGCGAGTGCGATAGCGGCGCAGGGGGCTCGGCCCCCACACAAATGCAAATGCATTGTGTAACCTGACGGATTATCGTATAATAAGTTGAGATTCGCATATAGGTCGAGCGGCGGCCGGATTTGGGCCTCGCCGCACAATTGGCGAAAGAAATGGATCGGGCAGCACCAGGGACCTTGCCTGTGCTTCCACATTGGCTGCGGCCGATGCACCGAGGAATGGCAGATGTCGGATAAGACCAGGGAAGATTCGCTGAATCAGAATAACGCGCAGGCTGCATCGGGCCTGTCATCGCTTCTCTCAAATTTTGATGAAGCTTCTTTCGATGAGGCATGGGGCGCCGTCGACCGTGCGGAAACAGCTTCCGCCGACGCCAATCCTTCTGACCATGTCAACGAAGAGGCGGTGCAGGGTGCAAGCCCAAATGCGCTGGCCTCGACGTCTTTCAAAGCGCTGTTTGCCCAGACAAATGCCGAACCAACCCCTGCTGACAGTCTGTCATTCGATGCCGAACAGACAGGCTCAGAATCGGCGCTCGCTGGCAGCCTGACATCCAACACCGCCTTCTTAACCAACCTTTCACTCGACGACGACGCAACGGCCGATACGGCACTCAACATTGACCGGCTGCTATCATCCGATGGGACAGATTCTGCCGATGCCGAATCGTCCGATGCTGACCTGAGCTTTCGCGCAGACTCCACCCCGGATCTTGACGTTGAGGTCGAAGATGTCTCGCGCTCAGACCTTTCGTACAACGAAGCCGATATCCCCATCGAAGTCGATTTTGAATCAGAAGCTTCCATCAGGCTGCAGCCCATTCAGCAGCTTGCCACAGACGACGGTCAGACGGCCGCCAACACTGCCGCAGCAAATGCGCCCTCCTCAGAAGCAGCCGATTCCGCAAAGGTTGCTTTAGAAAAAATCCACACAGAGGCAGCACCTGAAAAAGACGAGGTCGCCGCCCAGGCTCCCAGCCACAGCGAATCCTGCGACGAAGCCAGGGTTCAGGACGCCAGCGACGAAGAGGATGATTTCCCAGATGGTGGTGGCGTGGTTCGGCTGAGCGTACGCGCGAAAATGGGTAAAATCTATCCGGATGGCGAAGTTGTCGAGGGCGAATGTACACTGGGACGCGACATTTACTACGACGAAGCAGACTGCCGGGCCACGGAGGCGCCAGACGAAAAAGAGCGACGCTACAAACGCCTCCTTGCCAGGATGATCATTGCCATTGCCATCATCGGCGTGGCGGGCATCGCAGGTTTGCTCGTGCACCGCGTGCTCCAGAAGAGCCACAGCGCATCTTTCGACGTGGCCCAGCAGTTCAGTTTTGGACTCCACGGACTGGACAATGGCTGGACGCAAATTGCCTCTTCCCGCGACGGAAAATGGGCCGTGATGTGCGGCATGAACCGTGGCGTGGTGTGGCGGGATTCCGATCTCGCAGCATCTTTCTTCCCGCCCGGATCCGGGTGCCAGGGTGTCCGCATCTCCGACGATGGTACCAATGTCTGGTATGCCAATGACGAAGGCCAGATCTTCACCATGTCGCTCGAAAAAGACTTCGGATTTAACGGCAGAACGATTGCCCGGCTCCCCGACATGTACGACGCTGGTTTCTCCATAAACAGCTCAAACCTGACCTATCTCGCCTACAACGGCATGGATGAGCCCCTGTCCTGGGTGAACCAGATCATCGGCAGCAGTCAGGATACTGCGAGACGCGATCTTCCGCTTGATGCCCTCGTTTGCCAGGGCAACCGAGACGACGGTATCGCTTACGTGACCCAGTCCAGGCTCGTCATCCTGCACGCCGACACCACCATTGAGGCTTCGCTGGACACCCCAAAACTCAGCTGTCCCCGTTCTCTGGCCATTTCCTGCGCCTATGACGGCGTGGAACACTGGAGCGTCCTATGCCGGGACAGCCTGATACAGGGGCGTGCGGCAGAGGTATATGCGCCGATCAGGCATGAGCTTCCTGCCATTGCACTTGGCAGTGAGGCGGCTTCGCTCATGCGCCATGCCGAAGGCTCCGAAGTCGTCACCTCAGGCGAGTGGCTGCGCTTCAGCAACGATGGCAGCATCAACCGCATTCCCTTAAGCCAGACCCTGCCAGCCCCCCTTTCATTCGTATGGCGAAGCCTTAAAACTGAGCCTCTCACCGGTCTTGCCGGCGGACGTATCACCCGGATCTCGTCTGAGGGCAGCGTCATCATGTTATCGGCAGCGAGATCGCAGCTGGTCTTCACGTCGTTCGTGAGTGACGCAAGTCATGCCATGAGCATCACTCACGAAGGCGAAGTGGATGCTCTCATTCACAAATCGACCTTCAACCTCTGGGATTTGGCCAATGGCAGCCTGACTGACAGCCTGGCCCTCGAAGGCGGGGTTCAGTCTGTCAATGTCTCATCAACCGGGCACTATGGCTTTGTCATCATCCCGAATGAGACTGCTTCGCTGGCCTGGATGCAGTGGCACCCTCTCAAAAATACTGGCACGCTCCCCCTGAGAGAAAGCATTTCCGATGCTGTCTGGTCCCCCGGCGACACCCATGTCCTGCTGCAATATGAAGGAGGGGAATCGGAGCTCTTCGAGCGGAATGACAGCGGCATTTCTGCTGTACGGCGTTACAGCGCCGGCCAGTCTGTGGCGTTCCAGTCCTCTGACTATCTGTGGCTCCTTGAGAAGGGCAAGGTTCGATTGGAGCGCATCGCGGATGGCGCCAGAAGTGTGGCACTATCCAAGCTGTCCAGGCTCATTTCCCGCGTCCGCGCTGAACACGTCTCCGCACACGGCACAACAGGCTATGCCGTGTTCTGGGGACAGGATGGGCTGTGGGTATACGAAGCAGAGAAGGAGCGCATCACGCGGCTGTTCGATGCCCCCGTCACCTGGGTAAGCTTTGATGCATCGGGCGAACTCGTGGCAACAAATCTTGGGATTGCCACTTTGCATTCGAAAGATGTCCGGCTTTCTACCCATCCTTCAGATATCGGCCGTCTCTACTGGACGGGCGATAGCCGATTTCTGCAGACCAACGACGCAAGCCAATTCTTTTCTTCCGTTTCCGAAACTTCCATCCTGCCCCCCGCCAGAAGCTACGGCGTTTCATTTGTCGGAGAGGCAGGCGGTGTGCACCCAGGTGCCAGCCGCACGCTCTCCCTGCGCGGCAACGTCATCACCCTCGAAGATGTCTCTACAGAGGATCCGATGATATGGGGTGCCATGTCGGGGACAGGAACACAATCATGGTGCTGGATGACGCCGCAGGGGCGGGTACAGGGCCGAGGCGGAGCCTGCGTTTCCCTTCACCAGGGAACATCGCGGGAAAGCGCCGTGCCGGAAACGGATCCTGAGGTGGCGTCCTCCATGGCCTACGTCGCACGCTCAACACCACGAAAGTCAAAGTCACACAGGCAGGAATCCATTAAGTTTATCGACAGTGTTGCCTTCTCGGTCTCGACAACACCACCCCAGGCAAGACTCTTCTTTGCCGTTTCGCAGGGCGATCTCCCCAAAGCGCTGACGGAAGGGGGCATCATGCTTTCGCCCCTCCAGGCCACCCTCCCACGCGATGAACGGTGGTATGCCGTTGTCATCAGTGCACCTGCGCACGAACCACGCACCATCGCATTCCAACTGGACGAAGCCAATATGGCGTTCGACGTCCGCCTGCTCCCGTCTGAGTACGCCGGCATCGGCGTGCAGCTTCGCACTTCAGCCGAGACCGGCAGCCTGTCTGATGACGCTTCCGTGGCGCTGCGCCTGGCCCTCGGCCAGAACCGTCCGGCGCTTGCGGCCTGTTTGTCACAGCTTGGCCAACCCACAAGGCGCCTGGCCCTTGAGTTCGACGAAATGTGCGATCTGACGATACAGGAAATCACCTCTGATGGGGCATGCCTGGCGGAGATCGAAGAAACGCTGTCAAAAGCCCTGGACTGCGCCACGCAACCCTCCCTCCGGGAGCTTGCCTTTGAAACTATCGACATTGTCTTTCCCTAGGCAGGCTCTGTTATGGATACCTCAACCCCAAGGCTCGTCGTCTGCTATTCGCTTGGCACGGGTGCAGGTTTTGATGTGCAGCTTGCGGGCCTGAGCCGACAAATATGCGAAGACATCGCCGAAATTCTCGCCCTTCACGAGGGGTTCATTGCCATCCCCCAAATGGTGCTCGTGCGAGAGGGAGATGACCTGGCATACGATGTATCCAAAAATGCCTGCGCATTCGCAGTGTTTTACTCATTGCCAGAAACACAGTGGATTGCAGACGCGACACGTGCCATCGGCGGCGACATCGCCCTGACGGGACGAATCCTCGACGACGACGGCGCCCTCATGCTGAGCATCAATATGCTGGATATTCAGCGCCAGGTTCTGCTCTTCTGTGGCTATGAAACCTGCCCGAGAGACGAGATTCATCTGACGCTTTGCCGTCTGTGCGCGCGTCTGCTGAGTCATTTCTCCCCGCGTTCGGAAGAAGCCTGGCTTGAAGACGTCTATGCCATGCTGGGCACTCGCAGTTTCCATGCCTATGCCAACTGGATGGGCATGCGAGAGACAGAACGCAAGGCCCAGCGCGAGGGCCTGAGCGTACCCAATGAACGCATCCTGGAACACGTGGCCTATGCACTGGTGGCAGATCCAGCCTACGATCGCGCCTCTGACAAACTGTGTGAGATTCTGGAAAGGCAGCTCAAACGCAGCAACTATGATTTTATCATCAAAACGCTCGCACACCTGTCACTGGCCAACGAAGCCATTGCCCTCTGCTATGCCCAGTGTCTGGCCAGGCTGGCACGGCGCGATGAAGCCAGATCATTTCTGGGAGGCGCCATTGCCAAATACCCTGCCTCGCCGCTGTTCGTACTGATGCGGGGCTGCCTGCATACTGACCCAAAGCTCGCCGCCAACGATCTTGCCTTCGCTACCGCTCAGCTCAAAGACAAATTTGCGGCCTGCCGTTCAGCCGTTGAGGAGTCGCTGCTTAATGTCACCGGGGTATAGCATGTGCCCTCAATGGCCAGCACGCCGGCTCGAAAAATGGGGTCTTCAGATTCGATGAGGACAGTTGACCCCCTTTGGAAGGCCATACCCGCAGACAGCACCATGGGGCATGATTTGCAGGCGAGGCCACATCCCACAAGGCTTATGCACTCGGCCATCAAGAGGGTAAATTTGAATGTATAAAAAAATCAGATTTCGGACAGAAAATTGCATTGTTCACGCAGGAGTGTTTTGTGATTTCTTGTCAACGTGCCCAAAGGCACATGAGAAGATATGGGGAAGATTATGTTAGGACGCAGGGATGATGTGATTTTGGGCGTGCTCTCGGAGCTCCGATCAGAGCTTTCGTCTCAAGAAGCCACTTTCGGGTCAGCCAGCGATTATGTCGTTCTGTGCCAGACTTTTGACAGACTTGTACTGGGCTACCGCGAAGGCAGGCTGGATGCTTCATCTGTCCAGCTTGGCATTGAAGAAATACGCGAGCACCTCAGGGCCTCTGCCAGGCAGACACTTCGCCCTGCCCACAGGGAAAGCCTGCGCGAACGCACCCTGAACCGGCAGCATGCCGCTCTGGCAGAGCGTTTTCTGTCGCAGCCGCGCGGCACCTGGGACTCACGCCACGTGGAGATTGTCCAGCACGCGATTGCTTCGCTCGCAAAGAGCGGCGACACGGATGGAAGTGCCCGTATGGCTCGCGATTTTCAATCTCGCATGTCTGCCGGTGTCTGGACGAACGCGCTCGAAATCGCCGAGTCCGTGTCGGAGATCGCCGCACAGCGTGAGACTCTGCAATCCTCGATCGAGTCCTGGCTCGCCTCACACGAGGCTTCCCAGAGCCTGCACCCGGCTTCTCTGACGGACGCGGACAGAACCCTGGCTCAGGATGAGCGCCAGTCGATCATTTCAGCAGCCCTCTCTGCCGCAGATGTCGCAGCGCTGCGCGCCAAAGTCCAACGCCCCGGACTCGAACACCACAAGCTCATGCTCTCCCGCGACATGCTCGAACAGGCAGAGCAGGACATGCAGCGCCGACAGATGGCCCTGCGCCAGCTAAAGACAGAAAACGCCGCGCGCGAACGTATAGACGCAACCGTTTCCGCAGTTCATCAGGCAAGTCAGAGCCTCCTGAAACAGGAATACGATCGCCTCGCCCAAATTCAACGCCAGGCCATTGCTGCCTTCGTCGGTGAGCAGGGTACAGGATCGGACGCCGACCAGCAGCGCGCCCAAATCGTGGATGCCCTGGGGCGCGTCGGCCGCAACACCGACAACGAAAGCACCGGGGATCTGTCTGCCAAAATCGATGCCATCAAGTCCGCTTTGTCACATGCCAAAACCTCCTCTCAGCACAAGACGGTATTATCGGCACTTGATGAAGCAGCCCAGCGTGTGCAGATGCTTGATGCGCTTGTTAACTTCTCAGCCGATACCCCCCAAGCTGGCGGCGTTGGCTTGGGCAACGACCAAATCCTGCTCGAAGCCCGCCTGATGTATGACCAGCAAAGGATGCGCTTCGAGCAGCATCTGTGGCAAGGCCAGCAGGCTGCTTCACTTTTGAAGGCACTCGATTATCAGGTCGCCTCCCCCGAGTTCGATACCGTCAGCCCACGCACGCGTCCCACATCGCAGGATTCGCTGCTGCACGGGCATGCCGATAAATCTCTCCACGAGGCACAGGCTGCACTCACACGCGTCCGGCAGCTGGCCCAGAGCACCCTTGCCGGAGACATGGGGGTCTATGCGCCTTTTGCGGGAAGTGAACACGCTGTGACCACGCCCGGCGCCCTCCGTATCGCCAGCGCTGCCACCCCAATGCCAACCGCCATTCCGACGCTTCAATCCTCTGGCGCAAAACGCTCCAACCGCGTCCTGCGAGACATCCCCCAGCTGGCTTTCATGCCTTCCGTCCGAAGCGAAATGGGCTTTTACACACCCCGATTCAAAATGGACGACCTTTCTCAGCAGCCGCTCTTTAAACGCGTCAAGTTTGACCGCCACAACGAGGAAGCCGCCGACATGCTGCCAGCGCTTTATCGGGCGGCCGGCCTGAAGATGAAACAAGACGACAAGCCCCTGCGAAAGTCCCGCCGCGATATCAATCTTCAGTCCGTCAACCTGGAGATCATGAGCATCATTGAGAACCAGTTCGACCCGTCCATGACGAGCCGTGCAACAGACAAAATCGCAGGCGCCGCACTCGATTCTGCTCAGCGCATCACCCCGCTGAACAACTCGCATGCCCGCGTGGCCGCCGTCGCTTCCGACTGGATCGAAGCCAAGCACGACATCAGCCGTGGCGCTGCCGATACTCGCTCGCTTGCCAAGACAGGGCGAATGAACTCCGAACAAATGGCCGCAGCATTGCGAAGCGAGGGACAGTCTTTACCGCAAAGCGTTCAGGACAAGTTGCAGCCATTCCTGGGCTTCGACCTCTCGACCATCAAAATTTACACCGGTTCGGTGGCCGAAATGGCATCCGAGGCAATGGGCGCGCAAGCGTTCACATTGGGCAAGAGCGTATTTTTCGGCGAGAAAAAACTCGACTTCCATTCACCCGAGGGCCTGGGCCTTCTGGCACACGAGTTGCTGCATACCGCACACTTCGGAGCAGGCGACTCGGTCGACACAAAGGAGCAGGCCGCCGAGGCACTCGAAGCGAGGGTACGAAATGCCTTTGGCGCCACCGACACCAAACTCGCACTCGAAGGGTCGACAGACAAAAAGCAAAGCGGCGAAATCGATCAGCGCTCAAGTCTAACCGGAATGCTGCCAGCAAATAGCGTTGGCGCACGTCCAGCCATTTCTGCCACGATGATATTCGATGAAGTCGCAGAGATGGTGTTGGATATGATGCAGGAAGACATGCTCAGATACAAACAGAGCTGCGGCGACGACTAAAGCCATTTGGGCCGCCCGCTATTGCCCCGCGGGCAATACGCGGGCGGGCGCGGCTATCGACCTGTAGGGGCGGTTCGCGAACCGCC
>WQTY01000085.1 GCA_009786045.1 Pseudomonadota bacterium
GGGGTCAGAGGCGAGGATGCGTTCGAGGTGTGAGGATGCCTCCTGGATGCGGCCCAGGCGCATGAGGGCTTTGGCAAGGAGTGCGCGAAGGGTGGCAGCATCGGTGCCGTCCTGGGTGTAGAGCTCGATTTGTTCAAGGGCCTGGGCGGGGTTGTCTTCGATGAGGCGGCGGATTTTGGCTTCGAATGAAGCGAGCGATTCGCGAATGAGGCCACGCGCGCAAAGGGCGTCGATGGCTTTTCGGCTGAGCTGGGCGATGGGGCTGTTGGGGAAGGCCGCTTCGATGGATTCGAGGGCCTGGCCGACGTCTGGCGTTTCGAGGAAGGCCAAACCCTGAATGATGCCTTCGCGCGTGGCTTCGTTGCCGCCCTCAAGGTAAGTTTTCCAGACGGCCGCCATGGCCTCGGTGGCGCTGGGGTAGGTCAGGATGAGCAGGATGGCATAGATGCGGCGCTCCATGTCGGATTGTGCCGAATCGAAGTAGGCGGCAATGGCATCGGCGGTGAGGCTTTCCATATACTGGCCAAGCGCCACGGCAATCTTCCGCGAAATGTCGCCGATGAGCTCAAGGCGGAGGGCGCCGATTTCCTTAAAAAACTTCAGGACGACCTGGTTTGCCTTATCGGGCGTACAAAATACCAGTGCATGGCTGGCCTTGGCCCGATCCGAAGGGGGCTGCTGGGCGAAGCCCTGAGACTGCAGAACCTGTGCAATGAGGCCGAGCTCCTGCTGGGGCATTTGCGATGGGATCAGGACGACACTGGGATGTGCATTTATCATAAAAACTCCAACGAAAGTCGGGTTTGGGGGTGATTTTTGTGGGGGAACTCGTTCCCCCACACCCCCTGCAATGCTGCGCATTGCTTGTGGGGTGAAGGCGAAATACATCATTATTGAGGGGAGTGGCAAGAAGTCACTGGGCGTGTGGGCATCTTGTCGGCGGCATCCCAAACAGGGCGTAGCGTGCTACGCCCGTACAGTAAGTGCATTCGAACATGACCAACTCGATTCGTAACAATATTATCTTGATACACCTGTGCTGAACGTGCAACAATATTCCTGATCAAGGTTTCTGATTTTCGACATGAGAGGAGGTTTGCAATGGAGAGGGAAGAACTAAAGAAAGATAATGGTGGTTTGGATTCGGCACATGCCAGCCAACGAGAAGTGCAAGAAGCAGAGTATAGCGTTGCGCCCAGGACACCTGGCGGCGGCGGACGCAGCGGCAGTGGGAGTGGCGGTAAAAGTAAGGCAAAAACTAAGCAGACGAAAGCGACGAGCGCCTATCTGACTTCAATTCGAGATGCAGTTACGAAAGCTGACATCGGCGCATTGGATCAAACGATGCGCAGCGCAACTAAAGGCGACACAAAAGCGCATGCCAAGGATGTGGGATTGCTGAAAGATTTTCTCGCCGCATACACGACGAGTTCGCAAGTTCTCAATGAATATCTCGACAAGCTTTATGTCGACATCGACGACAGAGATCTGCTCATGGAATGCTTTCACAGGCGGTTTGGTGTCCCTGTGAGGGATGGGAAAGCAAAATGGACGCTGAGGGCTGTTGCCCGATTGTACCAAAATTATATTGGCATGCCGGTCAATCAGATTTTGATGGTTAAAGAAATCATTACAGATGGAACAAATGTCAATGGTGGGGGTTGGGCCAATAGCAATGGTACAATCCAAATTGGCTATATGCGTACAGATCTTGAGGCGAAACGAGGCTGGTGCGATAAGGGCGATCTCATGTCCAATATGAACAGACTCGATTATACGCAGCTCCATGAAACTGGGCATCAGGTGGATAAGTGGACCAACGCAGCTCAATCCGCTGGACACTACTCGGGAAGTGCCAGTTTTCTCGCGATTTCTGATTGGAAATTCGAGGGGAATGACAGCAAAAAGGTTGCCCAGGCGATACACGATTATGCATATAAACCATATGCTGAATTGCTTTCTATAACTGAGCAAAAAATAGCCATGGATGGTGCAGAGAGGCTCGTCAATGGCATGATTGTTAAAAAAAGTTTGATAAGTAATGAACTTAAGAAATCGTATGCGGCTTTAGGGAAAAATGTAAAAGGCGATGCTACCACACAAGGAAAGCTCGATACACTGAATAGCATGGTGACGAAATCCACAGTTGGCTATCGCAGTTTGAAGGAATTAACGACAGTTTTAGAGAAAAGTAAATTTTATAAGCACATTATATCATCCATCCCAACCGACTCCCAATATCCTTGGGATCGAGGAAAAGTCGATGGTATGAACCGTCAGATCCATAAAGGTTATAGACAGGGCATATGGTATTCTTTCAGCAATGATGCGTTCAAAGGGAAATTGAGCCGGTATCAATTCTGCGCACCAGGCGAGGAATTTGCTGAGCTTTTTGCGAGCTATCATATCAGTAAAGGCAAGGCAGTGGGGCAAAAGTTCAAAAAATGGTTTGAGGATAAAGGTCTAGATAAAGGCAATAATCATTATAAGGATGATCCTAGCAATAAGTCTATTTAAAAAGTCCGCATAATAGCTGGACTATCATTCTGGAGATGCACATGTTTGCCAAAAAGTCATTCCTAAATTACCCATTATTCGTCATGATTTTTATGGCATGCACACCTTCATCACCTCAGCCAAACGCAACAGATTCAGCTTCGCTTAACAGTGCCGAGCATCCATCGTCGAGCGAAAATACACCCAATTCTGAAGGAGGAAATGTATTGAATGAGTCTGATAATTCATTGGATTTTGACGACAAAAAACCTGTTTTGAGAATTGTCGGTGAAAACGACGAAATGCCAACTTGGAGTGATGATATTGCAGAAACATATATATTTAAAAAAGATCCCAGATATCAACTGATCATTGATGCTGCAAATGCCATGCATAATCGTTATTTCGACGCACGGATTCGTTATGATTCCATTTATGGGAACCTTATTTTTGTCAATCTTTACTATGAGGAACAACTGAGAGTGGACGCTGCCCCCCTTCCAGATAAGATGGTAGCAGTGATTCTCGGTTCAGACACGATGCGGCTTGTCGACTTACCCGACAAAGAACTCTTTGCCCATTTCGCAAGCGTTGTACGTCGTAATCCAAAGATGCTCCCACGAGAGTATCGAATCAGTATTGCGGTTTTTCTAACCACAGGCTACGATAACAACATTCTCGACAATATCAGCGAAGACTATGAATACGACAAAGGCGAGCGACGCGCAAAGTTTGTTCCAACGTGGAAGGAGAGTAGCGGTAAGCTCACTATCCGATACCATAGCCTGATTGGGCGTAATGCGTTGTCAACCGACCCTGTTAAGAGACAACAATGTACGATTATAGTGGATGCCGATCAGAATTTTACGCAGAAGTGCGACAAGCCCGTTCCACTTTAGTTTAGCGAGAATATCAGGATATGATGGACGATAACTCATCGAATGAACATACAAAGCAAACCAGCACTAACGATGCACTGTCCGATTCGCAGAGTCCAGAGGCTGTGGGCATAACAACACCAGATGAAATGATAGAGCGATATGGTTCTTTGTTTATTGCATTGTGTTTCTGTTATGTGCGCATTCACGCAACCAAACGATTTAACGACGCTGGCGAGTATGCGCCGGAATTTGCCTCTGCCAAAGAATTGCTGGATGATCTCGGAGATGTCAACGATATCGAAATTCAGACAATGCTTGATTTGCGCTCAGTTCCAAAACTCGAAAAATGTCATCAGTGGGTCGAATTTATCCTTGCTGACATCCTCGAACGCTCAACACAAGTTATCGAAAAATCCAACGAAGACAAAACATACCTTTCCACTGCATTTCCCATCGAAGCGTTGCGACGCGCCTTTGGTTTAACCGAGTTGGAACTCCTGTTTGTCTTATGTGCAGTCCTCGTACAGTACGATGATCGCTATATGCGTGCGTTTCGTTATGCTGCAGGTGTGCCATCGTGGGGGCGGATAACGGTTGGGTTTATACAGAAATTGATCGCTTTTTCGGCCAAAAATCGGGAAGATTTGCACCAACTGGTGCAAGAGGACGGCCCGTTGCTTCGCTATGGCCTTGTCACGCTCGAAAAAGCCGAAGGATGGCGGGAAACGCCAGATTTCTATGCGCATGTCGAGGTGCCCAGGCGCGTTGTATCGTTTCTTATGGGCAAAACGAGCACCTTCGAACCCATCGGCTGTCGCTGGCTTTTGCAGGAAGATAGCAATGACCGTGCCCCTTTTGATGTCACCTGCGATGAAGCGGTTTTTGCCGGATTAGAAAAGCCCGGCGGCCGCCTGGCTGTCCTTGGCCTGCAAGCTGGCGACCGAATCGCTTCCGTTTGCCGTGTGGCAAAGGCACTTGCCATGCCAGCACTCGCCTTTGATCTCAACGGATTCTATGAGGCGCTAAAAACGCACGAAAAACCCGCCGTTCGAACCAATCTCACGATGATTGTGCGCGAAGTGTATCTCCAGAACGCGATTCTTCTGGTATCCTACGACACGTGTTCGAAAGAAGCGCGCGATTGGCTGCACGAGCATTCACGTGAGTTTGAAAAAGTGTTCAAATCGGAAGAGAACATGCGCATCTGCCTCCTGGCAGAGCGTCAAAACGGCGCCACGCGTGCGCTTTTTGGGGAGATGCCCGACTGCGTTTTTCCAAAACCCACGCGCGACCAGCAGGCGCCTATCTGGGAAAGTTGTTTGCAGCAGGCTCATCTCACGCCAGAACTTGCAAAAACTATCTCGCAGGCGATGGCAAAAGGCTACTGCCTCTCGTGCCCGGAGGTTTGTGACGCCATTGAGCAGACGCTTGCGCGCTTGCCCAATGCGACGCCCGAACAAGCCCTGACAGCGGATAACCTTACCGAAACGCTGAACCGGTCGCGCGGGCAACACCTGGAAGGCCTGGCTTCGCTGCGCAGCACACGCCTGACGCTCGATGACATTGTTCTGTCGCCAGAAATTCGCAAAAGACTCGACCGCATCATGAAGTTTTCGAAGCACCGGGACTTGGTCATGGTCGATTGGGATTTTCAAAAACACAATACCTCCGGCGGCGGTTTGTGTGCGCTGTTTACGGGCATTCCCGGCACGGGCAAAACCATGACAGCGCTGGCTTTGGCAAACGAGCTTGGGCGCGCACTCTACGTGGTCGATTTGTCCCAGGTGGTCGACAAATATATCGGCGAAACCGAAAAGCGCCTTGCAAAAATCTTCGACGAAGCTGAGCGCAGCCAGGCGATCATCCTGTTCGACGAGGCCGATTCCCTTTTTGCAACGCGAACGAATGTCAAAAGCTCGAACGATCGCTACGCCAACCTCGAAGTCAACTTTCTGCTCCAAAAAATCGAAGCCTATGGCGGCGTGTGCATCCTCACGAGCAACTTTTCGACCGGCCTCGACGAAGCACTCCTGCGCCGAATCCTCTTTAAGATCGACTTCCCCATGCCCGATGTCAGCGAGCGCGCCGCACTCTGGCGCACGCTCATCCCTAAAAACGCCCCAGTCCATGACGATATCAGCTACACAGCACTCGCCCGACAATTCGAAATGAGCGGCGGCCACATCAAAAATGCCATCTTCCTCGCATCCATCGAAGCCGCCGAAGCGCAACGAAAAATCGATCACGACACACTCTGGGACGCCGCCCAGATTATCTACCGCGAATTGGGGCACATGGCGTGCGATGTAGACCAGGGTTTTTGAGTGTTTTTTGTGGGGGAACCAGTTCCCCTACACCCCCTGCAATGCTGCGCATTGCTTGGTGGAGATGAGGCGTGGTCTTGCAGGGGGAAATGTTAATTCTCATCCATATCCAGGATTTTAAGCGGGAATGGTGAAACGAGATACAGCCCCCTGCCTTCCTTAGATAAGGCACCCTGAATCTCAACAACTTTTTTATTAAAATGAGCGTCCCATGCCTTTTTATAGCTATCACCACTAAGTCTCAGCGTTATATTTCTCGGTTTCATCGATAATATGTCTCTTACGATAACCTCTCCACTTTCCTTAGGTTCCTCCGAGCCCAACTTTGTGATAACACCNCGAACCGTTGTTTCTTCTTCTGGCTCAGAAGATTTGAGTATTGCCGAGGCCCTCTGAATNATTGGGATAAGTTCTGGCGCAAAACGTGTTTTTGAGGGTTCGAGTTTTCGTGTTCTGTTTGCCGAAAACTGTATGCTGACTTCGATGAAATCAGGCGATAGCTTGTTGTACATATTTGCAACTGCATCACAGAGATTCGTTGTTACACCATGAACAACAGCGCTGGCGAAGTGATTTGTATCAAAATCTGACGAAGCGAGGCTGGCGGCTTTATCCAGTGCGCTCAGGCCTGAGGAAAGTGTAGGAATAACCCTATCCGAAAACTGTTCCTCGTTATCCAAAAATAACGTTTCGTCTGCAAAAAGAGGACGTTGCAGAGGGGTTAATGGCGGAGGAACTGGCGAAAGCAGTATGAGGCTAAAGCTCCCTTGTTCTGTTTTGTCAAAGTGCACGGTTTTAAGGAAATTTTCTGCTTCCTGAGGTTTTTTACTTGGGTAGTGAGTCTTGCCTGTTGATGCGTGGCAAGCGGCAGCCAAGAGCATCTCTTTGGTGTGCAAAACAAAGTCTACGCTTTTGTCAAGGCTTAGCGTGCCGTGCTTTGTCTCCTGCGAAACATTGCGGATGCGAATCGTGTCATAGGAGATACGAGAAATATCATCGAAAATAGAAACTTGAGATCTACTCTCAATACTTTCGATTTGGCACAGAACCTGAGATATTCTTATAGCATAGTCAGACAGCAGCGAAGATGATGGAACAAGCAGCTCTTCGTTGGCGTATTGCCACACGCTGGCAGCAGTATCCATATCATATAATTTTACCCCACCTCTGTGCTGGAGATAGGATCTTATGTTTGCCGATGAGATGCTGCGCAATGTTTCTTTGTCTGTAATGCGGGCTTTCATATTGTACCCCCATTTGCTATTCGACGCATCGCTTCATTCAAAAAGTCTGTCGAAAAAACATTATCTTTTGGAATAGACAAGGTGACTGTTTTAACGTTCTCGCTCTCGCCCAGTCCACGCAGCGAGAACCAGTAGGCACAGTGGTATAACGACATTTTTTCTGCATCCTGTTCAATCCAATTTTCTGGCAATTCAGGAACACACACAATCACCAAAAGCCTTGGCACAAGATGTTCTTCTCGCAAATCGTCATAATTTTTCTTTGGCAAAGGAAAAGTCAGGCAACTGCCAGAGAACGTTTTTGCCGTGCATTTGATCTGGATATCCATTTGCGCACGTGGACGCTTACAGCCCTCTATGCCCTTTTTGATGAGCATGAGGTCAACACTGTCATCGTCCACCTCTGGCTTAGAACTATTACACCCGGCTTGGGCAGTAATCGCCCCAACAAAGGCTCGACTAAATTGTTCCATTTGAGCTGTGTAGTGCATTCATGCCCTCACTATGATTGCATTTCACTGGGGTCGCAGGCGTCTCACCCCTAATATTGCTGTAAAATCCAGCAATAAGTTGGAGCGTATCGCCCTCCCGCACTTCATTATGTACCAGATCGTACAGGCACTAAACAGGACAAATTTATGTCGCTCATTCAAAAGGCAAACGGACACAGCCCGGAGCCGTGTCCCTACGAAATCACCACTGCCAACAAAGGGCGACCGCAAGGGTCGCCCCTACACCCCCAACCCCGGCAATCCCCCAACAATCCGCACCGTCTCCAAGCTCACGGTCATCACCGACAACAGCAAATCCAGGATATACCGGGGCTTGCCATGCTCGCGCGCCCAATCGTTCGGGTCATTTCGAATGCCGCTGTCTTTATCGATTTTGACCTGATACCGCTCCATGATCCATTCAATGGCCGATCTGCCGTTGACGACGTAGTCATAAGCGGCGAGGGGGATGTTTTCGATGCGGATGTGTGGGTTGTACTGGATGACGGTTTTGTCGCCCTTCGTGATAAACCGCATTTTTTCGACACGGTATTTGGCGTATTCGTCGGCATCGGGTGGATAATCGTTTTCACCATGTAGGGGCGAATAATTATTCGCCCCTACACCGTTGTTCCCAACAATTCGGACGGACGCGCCATGCGCGCCCCTACAATCTGCCCCAATAATCTGGACGGGCGGTTCGCGAACCGCCCCTACGTTTTCATAATTCACGTGCAA
>WQTY01000086.1 GCA_009786045.1 Pseudomonadota bacterium
CGACCGTCCCGGTCGCCCGACAGCCGATAGCGGCGCAGGGGGCGCGGCCCCCTCACAAATCAGCAGCGGCAGACCCAAACCCATGTGTCTGCCCTGGCTGGCACGTCAATCAGGCAGCAGACTGGCGCGCTTTGCGTGCATCGGCCATTTTGCAGATGATACTATAGATCACCAGTGCAACACCTGCGAGGGCCGCAATACCCACGAAATAGTACCAAATGTAATGCGCATTGGCATAGTACTCGGCAATTTGAGCCTCACTGAGCCCCTCGGGAAGCGTTTGAGGATCCGGGCAGTACCGGTCAAGCAGAAAGCCGCTGATGGAAAACCCAAGAATGGCCGAAAAAAACGAGTTCAGCTGTGCGAAACCAAGGTAGACACCTTCCTCGCCTTTGGGGGCCTGGAGGGAGAAGAATTCGAGGTACCGCGGCGAAATGAAACACTCCGCAAGCCCCTGAAGCGCAATGCCAATCACAAGCGCAAGTGTAAAGGGATGCAAACCCAGCACTGTCGCACCAAACTCGCCCTGAAACCACGGCCCAAGGCTCACGGCAAAGGCCGACAGCGGCATGATGAACATGCCTATCGACATGGATGTAATCGCCTTATAGCGCTGCATCCACTGTGCGACGAAGAGAACGCAGATGACAACAACGAGAGGATTGACGTTGGATATCCATTCAGGGCGAGCATCTTCGCCCACAATTCGAATCACGTACTTGGGCATCGTCGCATAGAGCTGCTGCTGAACCGCCCAGAAACCGGCAATGATGATCGTCAGAGCCATGAGACGGGCATTGATGAGAAGCTTGCCAAGTGAGCGAAAAAGTGCGCCAAAGCTCTTTTGCACGACCTCGCCCTGGTCGGGATAGTAGAACAGCACCGCGATGATGAGCGCCACGAGACTGACACCAGCAGAGAAGAAGCTGACATATTCCAGGCCCATCCCCTGCCGGATATAGGGCACAAACGTCTTGCCAAGAAAGGCACCGATGTTGACCACCCAATAGAAAATGGAGAACCCCCGTGCGCGATTGGCCTCGGTCGACGTTTTGGCAATGGTGCCTGTCATGAGCGGCTTGATAAAGGCAGCCCCCACCACGAGAACGCCCAAAAACAATAACACGACGGCCTTCGAGTGAAAGGCTCCCAACATGGCATAACCCAGCGTCAGCAGAGCAAAAGCCGCGATAAGGGCATACCGGAAACCCATGCGATCGGCGAGGACGCCTAAAAATGGCGGCAAAAGGTAAATCGCGCCAAGGAAAATGCCCGAAATGATGCCTGCTTCGATATCGGTAAAACCGACAACCTGCGACAAATAGAGCGTGATAACGATAAAGAAGCCGTAGTACGCCGCCCGTTCACAGAACTCCATGATGTTGGCGAACCAGAATGTTTTTGGAAAGCGCCATGAGGCCTTTGTCTCGGTAGGCGTCTCTTGGGGCGTCTCCTGGGGGGACAAGGTCTCCTTTTCAGGCATAGATTCTCCTTTGGGGGTGTGAAAAATCACTCGGATGAGAGTGTATCGGTATCTGTCGGCTGAGCGTCTGGCGCTGGCGCAATATCAGGCGTCGTGGCATAGCACTTGTCGTGGATGCAAATTTCATCGCGCTCGCAATAGCACATTGGAAATGTGATGGTATCTTCGCCACAGGCAGACAGACACAAGGGGAAAAAAATAAACAGAAACAATCGTCTCATGGAAATCACTCACTCAATGCCAACAAGCTTTGACACAAAACAGGCGCTCGTGCTGACGCACCAAGCACAACGACATATCGCATACACAAAATTGTCGCTCACAAAAAGAAAAACCTCACGGAATCGACCAGAAGCGCCGAAACAGCGAGGTTTTTTTCTTTTTGTGTGGGGAGTAGGGGCGAATCATTATTCGCCCCTACTCCCCACACCCCCTGCGATGCTGTCGCATCGCCCGGGTAGGTTAGTCGAAAGATGTCCACATGAGGTTGTCGAGGAAACAACGGGATGTCGATCCTGCAGTTCCAGGCCCTATGGCGTCAATTCTGAAGGACGTCGCAGAACTGTTACTAAAGCCGAATACCTTCCGAGTAGACCCGCCGGTGTATGCGACACATGTTGCAAGATCAAGCTCCTTAACCTCTGAGCCAACAGTAATTTCAAGCTTTCGTGGGGTGGTCGAACTCCAGTCACCACAGTCAAAGCTGATGGAACCAACACCAGCATTCAAACCTTCGACGAGAACATACGATGTGTTGGTATTGTAACCCGACATCACCAGCGCAGGCCCACTGTCATTGCCGGTCCAATTCATACGACCAGACAATGCCGTAAGGGTTTGCTCCGCGCCATTGACTGTGTATGTCCGATTCGTTGTTCTACCATACTGCACAGTACCATCTGTAGACAAACCATCAAAGGTCTCTGTCACCACATACTTGAATACATATGCACTGATACTGAGTGCCTGCGATGCACTGGTCAATTTGTCTGAACCAGCTTTCAGGACGCCCTCGGTCGTGGCATATTTAAAAGTCGCGCCGTCGTCACCACTAAAGGCCAACAGGCAATACATCTCATTGGCTCTGCGAGGTACATTGCCACTGAATTGATAGTAATTGCCATTGCGAGTGCCAGTATAAGTGGCGGAAGCAACTGTCTCCCATGCACTAAGATTGAGCGCGAGAACATCAGCCGCATTGTGCGCACACACGATCTCAGCAACTAAGTACGATGGAGGACCACTGGGGTGCTCGCCTGCCATCCAGTTTGCGGAATAAACCTCGCCCAGGATACTTCTGCTGCCAGCATTAAAGCTAATCGTTTTGCCGCCGTCTATGGTGAGCTTGACGCAGCTTCCACTAGTACTGCAAACCAAGCCAGATTCACAATCGTCATTGGAAACGCAGCCAACAGCTACACACACATTGCTTGTGCATTTGCCAGACACACAGTCTCCTGCCACGCCACAATTCTTCCCATCACTGCACTTCTTGCATGGCCCGCCACAGTCGATATCGGTCTCGCCCTTATCGGTATCAAGAACATTATTCGAGCAATGGTCGCTTACCGCCTTACAGTCGTTGATGAACAACGCGCCATTGCTGCAGAAGCCGGGAGAGGCCTTATATTCGCTTACCGTGTTGTGTAATACAAATGCACTGTATGCATCCAAATCAGGGTTTCTCGTCCTTGACACACCTTGATTCGCGTTTGCAGATGTTGACAACTGCTCAGCGACAGCAATGATGACTTCATCATCAACAACCAGCGACAAATCATACTCAGCGCTCTGAGCAAACACGGATCCAGAATTAAGAATGAGCGATGGCACATTGTAGACGCCTGCAGGCAAACCTGAAAGAGGGGCAACCGTAAGAACCAAAACCTCCTTGGCATCCAGGCATCTCGGACTACCGTCCTTAATGAGCACAATCTCGTTTACCTGAGTGCTGTTTCTTCTGTCGCTGATAAGCTTAGTCTTAGAAAGGTCTAAGCGTTTGTTGGATTTATTGACGATCTCAACAAACACAACCTGCTGTACACCAGGCAGAAGCACAAAGGCTTCGTTCGCGGTTCTCCCCATAATCTCATTAATCACCAAATCGCCCGCTGCAGGTTCATCGCACGATATCGCCACAGCACATTTACCGCTGACGCAATTCTCGCTCTCGCAATCCATGTTCGAATTGCAATTCTGGCCAACGTAGCACCCTTTGCACGGTCCGCCGCAATCGACATCTGTCTCGCCCTTATCGGCATCAAGGACATTATTCTCGCAATGCTCTTCACCTGTTATCTTACAGTCGTTGATGAACAGCGCGCCGTTATTGCAATAGCCGGGAGAGGTTTTATAATCGCTGCCTACCGTGCTGTGCAATACAAATCCACCGGACAAATCAGGGTTTCTCGTCCTTGATACGCCTTGATTTGCATTTGCTGATGTGGTCAGCTGCTCGGCCTCGGCGATAACAACATCACCGTCAAAAACTAGCGACAGGTCATACTCAGCGGTCGTGGCAAAGACGGTATTAGAAACCCTGACGAGAGATGCCACATTATAGGCACCATTTGGCAAACCCGAAATAGGCGCTGCTGTAAGAACCAAAACTTCTTTCGACGCCAGGCATTTGGGGCTTCCATCCTTAATAAGTACACTTTCGTTGATTTGCTCACTGTTTCTTCTGTCGTTGATGAACTTAATCTTAGAAAGATCTATGCGTTTGTTGGATTTATTGACGATCTCAACAAACTGCACCTGGTTCTCGCCAGGTATAAGCTGAAATACCTCGCTGGCCACGACTCTCCCCAAAATCTCATTAATCACCAAATCACCCGCTGCCGGATCATCACACGGAATCGGTGCGGCACATCGGCCACTGGCACAATTCTCGCTCACACAATCGGCATTCGACCGGCACATCTTGTCAAGGGCACATTTTTGGCATGGTCCGCCGCAATCCACATCCGTCTCACCCCTGTCGGCATCAAGAACACCATTCGCGCAATGGTCGTCTGCCGCCTTGCAGCCATGGATGAACAGCTCACCGTTGTTGCAGAAGCCCGGTGAAGCTTTATAGCTGCTGCCAACCGCGCTGTGTAACACAAACCCGCCGGATAAATCAGGATTTCTCGTCCTTGATACACCCTGGTTTACATTTGAACTCGTTGTCGGCTGCTCGGCCTCGTCAATGATAACATCATCGCCGCCAACCAGCGACAGATCATACACAGCACTCTGACTAAACACAGTGCCAGAACGCGCAATGAGCGAAGCCATATTGTAGACACCTGCGGGCAATCCCGAAAGAGGCGCAACGGTAAGAACCAGCGCCTCCCTGGAGGCCAGGCACTTCGGGCCTCCGTCCCTCATCAGCGCAATATTGTCTATCTGATCATGATTTCTCCTGTCGATGATGAGCGTCACCTCAGAGAGGTCGATACGCTTGTCAGACTTATTCACGATCTCAACAAACTGTACCTGCTGCACGCCAGGCAGAAGCTGAAATACCTCGTTCGCAGTTCTCCCCATAATCTCATTGATGACCAAATCCCCCCTTGCCGGAGCACTGCACGGAAGCGCTGCGCCGCACCTTCCGCCGTCGCAGTTCTCGCTCTCGCAATCCGCATTCGATTTGCACACCATGTTAAGGGCGCACCGTCCGCACGACCCGCCGCAATCCACATCTGTCTCATCCCCGTTTTTGATACCATCGCTGCAGGCATAGCAATACCCAAGATCCACATCGCACTTGCCGATGCCACACACCGTATCGTCCTCGCATGGCATCGCCGCACACTTGCCCGACTGGCAATTGTTCGTCGCACAATCCGTGGCCAGGGAGCAGGACTTGCCAACGCCGCACTTTGCCGGGCACACACCGCCGCAGTCTACATCGGCCTCACCTTTGTCCAGCACGCCGTTGCTGCAGTGCGCCGGATTCTTCTCAACGCACTTGCCATCCAGGCAAACACTCCCATCATCACAATCCAGATTGATCACACACGACTTGCCTGAGTCTTCGCATCCGGCCGACCACAGGCCAACCAGCAAACAAAGACCAAGAAACATATACCTGCTCTTCTTCATGCCAACACCTCCTCGAAGGTAAAAGAAACTAGGGCGAACACACTTTTAAGGATATCGGACAAGATTTCAAACGAATTTCTTACACCTACATACGGCGCTCCCACGCTTCCCAGGCCAGCGAACACCCTTTCGGGACAGCTGAAGCGGCACGACCATACAGCCGCAGCGCATACGTGGGGGCTCCCGGCAGCGACGCCACAAGCGTGTCAGGCAACGTCACAAGACGCCCCACGTCACCCGTCAAAATAAACGACACACTGTCCAGATTGCACAAATCAAAAAGTGCTATCTGGCCATCATGATCCGGCAAAACAGGCGCCATCGTCTCGGGCGAGTAAACCACACACATCAGCCAGGACGGCAAGACGAATAACCCCTCCCCGGGAATGTCGGCATTCGTATTAAGCGCACATATCTCATACCCCTGGCTGGATAGCTCGCACATGCCATACTCGCCATATATCCGTCCACGCTCAATGCCCAGCCCCACAGACAGCGCATCCCTCAGTTCAGCCCTGGGAATCTCGCGCACTTTCCCCTTATACCCCCCCGTCTCCATCAGGCAGCTCCCGGGGGCACACGTCAAACGCTCCGACCCAAGCCCATCCAGCAATGCCACGTAAGAGTACGCCGGACCAAACAAATGCACAGGCACATCGTCGCGCGCCGCATCAAGAAGCGCCTCTCGCAGGCCGACAATATCCAGCCCATCGGCCATCGAAAAATAATAGCCGCTCTTCTCACCGCCAAGCATCTCAATGAGCTGCGATATCATATACCCCAGCGACGAATGCGGATTGTCCTCATACCGTGGCATCAGCGACAGGTAACGCGTCCCCGGCAGCACACCGCCAGCCACCATCAGGCTGTAATGATAGAGGATCGAACGCTGCATCAGGCCAAGATCGCGAAAACCATGCCGGCTCGATACCCCCGCCGTCGTCCCGCTCGAATGAAACTCCGCAATCCGTTCCGATGGGCAAAAACCCAGCACTTCCTCACGGCGAAAACAGTCTGCCGGAAGCGGCGGATAGTCAAACAGTCTCACCCCGCGATGCGTACACCCATGCTGAACACAATATCGGGCATATGCCGGATTATTCTGACGCTGATACTCCAATACATCAATACAAAGGCCAGGTGCCTTCGGACGAGGTGACGAAGAACCACGCTCGCCAGCCCAGCGGTAGCTCTCAAACATAAACGCCGATATCTCCGACCACAGCGACGCCCTGTCCCTCGCCATGCACTATCCCTCCAATGCCGACAGCCCCACGCCTATCCTTCGAACGCCCTCAATGATTAGCGACTCGCTCATCGCAAACGACAGCCGCAAATAACCCGGCGCCCCAAATGCACTCCCCGGCACCGTCGACACATGCGCCTCGTTGATAAGGTATTCCGCCAAATCCAAGTCACTCTGAATACGGTGCCCGCCTTTCTCAAGGTGACAGAATTTCGTGCAATTTACCAGAGCGTAAAACGTCCCCATCGGCGCAAGACAACTTACGCCCTGAACCGATGACAACGCCTCAAGAAGCGCCGCACGCCGCCGGGCAAACGTCTCACGCATTTCTTCCAAAAACGCCCTGCCCATCCGAAGCGCCGCTATCGCCCCCGACTGCGCAAACGTCGTCACATTCGACGTCGAATGGCTCTGAATCGTCGTCATCGCCTTAATGCGCCCCACCGACGCAATCGCAAAACCCACGCGCCAGCCCGTCATCGCGAACGTCTTCGAAAAACCGCCCGCCACGATAATGCGATCCTTCAAATCCGGCGCCACACGCCCCAGCTCAACATGGCGAAAATCGCCATACGTCAGATGCGCATAAATATTATCCCACAGTACGACCACATCGGGATAGCGCCGCAACACCTCACAAAGCGCCGCCAGCTGCGACTCATTATACGCCTGCCCCGTCGGATTCGAAGGCGAATTCAAAATGATCATCTTCGGATCACAGGCCAAAATCGCTGCCTCCAGCGTCCCCGGCGTCAGCAAAAACGAATCCTCCTCCCGCGTCTCCACAAACACCGGCACCCCGCCAGACAGATACACCTGCGCCGGATAACTCAGCCAATACGGCGCCGGAATCAACACGCGATCCCCCGCATCCAGAAGCGACATCATCGCATTATAAAGCACCTGCTTGCCGCCAACCCCGACAATCACCTCATCCGGTGTCACGCCTACGCCAAACTCCTCGCCATACCAGCGCGCAATCTCCGCCCGCAGTTCAGGCAAACCCGCCACGGACGTATATTTCGTCATCCCATTATCCAGGGCTGCCTTCGCCGCCTCAATCACCGCCTGGGGCGTGTTAAAATCCGGTTCCCCTGCCCCAAAACTCACCACGTCAACGCCCTGCGCCTTCAACGCCGCCGCACGCGCCGAAATCGCCAGCGTTAACGATGACTGTACATGATCAAGCCGACTTGCCTTTTGCATGGCCGAACCTCCGTCACTGCCTTTCTGATTGGACCGCCCCAAGACTGCCAACCCCGGCAGCCCTCGATTTGTCCCCTCTGACCACTCACAAGCAGGGGGAAACGCTCCCCCAACACTTTTACCGCATAGCTGGTTTGCCTGGTGGGGTGG
>WQTY01000087.1 GCA_009786045.1 Pseudomonadota bacterium
GCGGCCGATAGCGGCGCAGGGGGCAGCCGCCCCCTCAAAAAAACATGTGCAGGTCAAACGCGCGTAGTAGGGGCGACCGTCCCGGTCGCCCGCCCCTTACCGTCCCGGTCGCCCGCCCCTTAATAAAGGGCAACAATTCATGCCTGGTTCCCCCGATGAAAAAAGATCTTGCCTTGTCGAGCAAATACGCGTAGAAGGCGCACATCGCGTTGGGATTGGTTTTGTGCCGGATCCCGGGCGAGTTTGATAAGCAGAATACGCCTGAAGAGGTGGCCGAGTGGCTGAAGGCGCTCGCCTGCTAAGCGAGTATACGTTTTATCGCGTATCGAGGGTTCGAATCCCTCCCTCTTCGTTGTTGTGCACCGATAGCTCAATTGGATAGAGCAACGGCCTACGAAGCCGTAGGTTGGTGGTTCGAATCCACTTCGGTGTATGCTTTCTTTTGCACTGATAGCTCAACTGGATAGAGCAACGGCCTACGAAGCCGTAGGTTGGTGGTTCGAATCCACTTCAGTGTATGCTTTCTTTTGCACTGATGGCGCAATCGGATGGATCGCTGGCCTGCGGCGTTGCGGGCTGATGGTTTGGATCCGCTTTCGGTGTGCGTGGGGTCGAGATGGCGAGCCTTGACAAGCACTATATGTCGCTTGCATTAGCGCTTGCCGAATCTGCCTTTGCAAGGGGTGAGGTTCCCGTTGGCGCTGTGTTGGTGGTCGAGGGGAAGTTGGTTGGATGGGGCAGCAATCATCGCATGGAGGACGGCGACGTCTTTGGTCATGCGGAGGTTGAGGCACTCAGGGTGGCATCCGAATCGTTGGGCGACTGGCGGTTTTTACGCAGCACCCTTTATGTGACGCTCGAACCGTGCATCATGTGTACGGGGGCTTTGCAGCAGGCGCGCGTTGACCGGGTGGTTTTCGGGTGTCGTGATCCGAAGGCCGGTGCGTTGCGTTCGCTGTTTGCCTTGGGCGAGGACCCGAGACTTCCGCATCGGATTCGGGTCGAAGAAGGCCTGATGGCGGAGGCATCCTCGACGCTTTTGCGTTCGTTCTTTGACAGACTGCGAAAACAAAAATAGCCTTTATGTGGAGGAATGGCCGAGCGGTTGAAGGCGCGTGACTCGAAATCACGAATACGATTTATCGTATCAAGGGTTCGAATCCCTTTTCCTCCTTCGCAATTGAGGCTTTTTTTGAGGAGAGGTGACCGAGTGGCCGAAGGTGCACGACTGGAAATCGTGTGTATCCCAAAAGGGTACCGTGGGTTCGAATCCCACCCTCTCCGTACGAAAAGAGCAAGATTCAGGTGATGTGACGCGTAGGAACAAATCCGCCAGGGCCGGAAGGCAGCAACGGTACGATCTGAGGCGGGTACGTCGCCTGAACCTTGCTCTTTTCAATTTTGGCGTGTTTCGGCTTAAGTCAAGTGTTGAGTCTTGCTGAACCACCCCGCCCTTCGGGCACCCCTCCAATGGAGGGGAATTTGGACATTCGCATGTTCAACAATGCATGCTCAGGCATACGATTCATGCTTTGACTCGGAAATGGTATCATTCAGCATTTCTTCTGCTCGCAAGGCGAGGGGTGTTGCCAGAAACAATAACGTTTTTCCCTTTACCCAAAGCGATACGAAGTATCGCAGGGGGTGTGGGGGAACAAGTTCCCCCACGCAGAGAAAAATGAAATCATGGTCACGTATTTGCTCGCCAGGGCGCACGAGATACAGGTTGACATCAAAAAGTCCCGCTTCGTGGCCAGATGCCTGCCCATTCTTTCTGCTCAGGCTGCCATGGATGCAGTCGCACAGCTGCGCGTTGCCGAGGCTACCCATAACTGCTGGGCCTGGCGCCTGGGGCAGGTTTACCGCTTCAGCGACGACGGTGAGCCCGGAGGAAGCGCTGGCCGCCCAATGCTCGCGGCCATCGACGGTCAGTCTTTCGACGGCGTATTGGCCCATGTGGTGCGTTATTTTGGCGGTGTAAAGCTCGGTGTGGGTGGCTTAGTGCGCGCCTATGGCAATACGGTCGCGCAATGCCTCAGGGAGGCAGAGCGCACCGAGCATGTCCCGATGCAGACCCTGCGTTTTTTGGTGGATTTTTCGGATGGGCATGCGGTTTATGGCATGATCACACAGCGAAAACTGGTAATAAAGGACGAAGCGTATACGCCGGATGGCATCGCTTTTGAAATCGTCGTGCGTGCCGATGCGTGTTCCGAGATTTGCGATGCGCTCCGCGACATGACGCGAGCGCGTATTCAATGGCTGGAGCCCAAAGCTTAAACAGAGGTGGCAGCATGCGACATCGTTGGACGTGGTTGGGATTGTGGGTATTATTTTCGGCGTGCTCCTCGGCACCTTCCGGCATTTCGTCACCGCCGCCCAAAGATGAGCCGCAGGCAGAAGCGCCCGTTTTGCCTACACCGGGCGAATATCCGCAATATGGCATGATGCTGCCCGCTTTGCTTGAGTTGTCGGCCACACCAGAATCGGACGGCACTGTCATTAACATTGCCGTCGACATACGCGAAGCGCTGCCCGAGGGCGCCATGCTTCGAATCACGCCTCACGAAGGAAGCACCATGATGCAGGGGCGCGTCTCCTATCAACCGACTGGCTCGCCAAGAGGCCGTGTCCAACCGCTGGCACAGGGTATTCTTGAGACGCTGCCACGCATCGAAAAAGGCCAGTCTGTCGAGCGCCAGGTTTTCCTGACGGGCGATTCGGCAGGGCTTGATGTGACGCTCAGCATCTTCGAGGATGGGCTTTCTGTCGAAATCCACGAATCCTATCCCCCGCCAGAGTCTTCTCTCCCCCGGGAGATACGGCGCGAGAATCCAGCACCTGTCGAAGTCGGCGGCATCGAAATCCGACATGCTGTCGATGTGAGACCCTAGTCCATGTTCATTGACTCCCTTCAGGTTCGGTCTTTTCGAAACATTGCCGAAGCCGAACTGGATTTTTGCCGGGGGTTTAACATCTTCCACGGCGCCAACGCCCAGGGCAAGAGCAACCTCTTAGAAGCCATATTCACACTCGCTTTTTTGAAGGGTTTTCGCAGTGCTCGCCTGGGCGAGCTCGTGTCGTTTGGCGCTTCGCAGGCGCAAATCGGGGCAAACGTCGAGCGGGAGGAAAGCTTGATGCGGCTCGACGTATGGCTGGAGCAGGGGACGCGGCGCGCTTTTATCGACAAAGCCCCCTGCGAGCGCGTTCGGGATTATCTGGGTGCCCTGCGCGTCATTCTGTTTGTTCCCTCCGATGTTGGCCTGCTGCAGGGAAGCCCTTCCTCACGGCGAACGCTCCTTGATCGGATGGTGTTTAATCTCAGGCCCGTCTACTTGATGGATCTCGACGTATACCAGCGCCTTATCCGCCTGAAATCCGCCCTTCTTCGCCAGCCGTCTCCTGATCAGGCCCTGCTGGATGTGTATGACGGCCAGCTGGTGGAGGCCGGCAGCCGCGTGCTGGCTTCGCGTTACCGATACCTGCGTGCGCTGTCCCCTTATGTGCGAGCTGTTTTTTCGACGATATTTGGGTCGGGCCATCATTGCGAACTGATCTATCAGCCCGACACTTATCCTCAGGCCATTGTCCTGGATGGCAGACATACCGATATCGAGGCGAGCCTTTGTTCGACGTTCCAAAGCCGTCTGAGAGCGTCGCGCGCAAGAGAGCTGGCCAGAGGTTCGGCCTGCGTGGGGCCGCATCGTGACGACTGGAGTTTACAGCTTGACGGCCGGAGCGCACGGGAATATGCAAGCCAGGGTCAGCAGCGCGCTCTGATCCTGGCACTAAAGATGGCCGAAATCTCCTGCCTGCAGGAGGAATGCGGCATCGAACCGATCTTCCTGCTCGACGACGTCTCAAGCGAACTCGATCCAGACCGAAACAGCAGGCTCATTGCCCATCTGGCCTCTCTGTCTGCCCAGACTTTCTTAACCACGACATCGCGAACGCACTTCCCCGCCATACAACAGGGAAAAGTATTTCACGTCTCAGGGGGAAGTATCCAACATGAAAGCTGATTCGAACCTCTCCATGCTTCGGTCGCGCTACGACAAGCTCGTTTCATATGCGGAGACGCTCGGTCTGCAAATGCTTGCCACACTCTGGAACGAACGGGCAGAGACACTTTTTTCGACGCCGCGGGTTCAGATCCTCGTCATCGGAGAGTTCAATCACGGCAAGTCATCGCTCATCAATGCCCTCGTGGGCAAGCCCCTGCTGGCCTCAGGGATCATCCCAACCACCCAGGTCGAAACTCACGTTCACCTGGGCGAAGAAGCACAGGGCACACCACGCATTGAGGTCACTGACGCCACCGGACATGTGACAACCCTGCCCTGGGAAGCCTGGGATGCACGGCGCCTCCAGACCCAGGCCCAACGCATCGATCTCTGGGTCGATGACGCCAGGTTTGGCCCGTCCTGCGTCCTCATCGATACCCCCGGTCTCAACGAAGTGACGGAACTGCGCGAGGTCTTTCTGGCAGACCAAATCTCACGGGCAGATTTCGTGCTGTTTGTCATTGATGGCGGACAGGCCCTGACGCGCTCCGAAGAACGCCTCATTGCACACTACCTGACGCCGCTCGATCCAAACAGGCGCGCCGTTGTCATCAATAAGTGCGACCGCCTCACCCCGGACGAATGGCTGGATGTATGCGCCTATGTCGAAGCAGCACTGTGGCCAATCCTTGGTTATGTGCCACTGTATATGGTTTCCGCCATTCGGCCGGAAATCGGTGACATGCAAGACCTGAACACGCTGATCGCAGATACCGTAAAAACTCGCAGGGCCAGCGCCATAGACTGTGCCGTTCGTCAGGCCATCAGCGAGATGGTTGGCATATTGCTTGGGGCAGGCCAGTTCCTGCATGTCATTGAAGCGCTTGATGCCGCATCGCTTCGTGCCATGCTGCATCATGACGACAGCCGGCATCCCATCCTTCGTGCATCACTCGCGGCTTGCCTGGATGACGCCTCCACACGGCTGCGCGAGGTACGCACCCAGGCGCAGCGCCAAATTCTCGACTTCACGCACGGCTTTCTTCAGGCCATCCCGCGCGAGATCGACAAAGCCATGCCCGAAGACGTCGAAGATTTTCTCGAAGGCTTCATCCTGGCTGAGTTTCTCGACTTCGTCGTCAACCTGCGCCTCGACTATGGCCGCCAGCTGGCCGAAATCGCCCTGTCAGTCATGAACAAGCTCATCGAAGAAACACTGCCCAAAATGCCTTCCCGTGCTAAAGTCACCTTTGCCCAGGGCGTTTTTATGCCGGCCGTCTCGGAGCTTGTGCATGGCGGACTATCGGGCAAGACAGTCGCGAGCTTCGGCTTCAGTACGCCGACTTCCTTCTGGCTGGGCATCCCCGTGCTGTCGACCCTGCTCCAAAAACGCGTCGAACGCCAGGTCTCTGAACGCGCCAAAGTACTGGCTGCTCAGGTTATCGAAGCCATCGGAAAAGAAATCGGTGCAGCCGTGGAACGAGACCTGAGCCGCCAGCAAAGCATTTTTGAGGCCATCTTTCGAGCTTGCGGCCTGCGCTGGCAGGCCTTATTCTCGGACATGGCACGAACCGTGCAGGCAAATCGCAAGGCTGGCGAACCTATGCCCGATCCTGGCACCCTGCTCGACGACATACTCATGTGCGACGCAGCCCACTGCCCCTCTGGTGACGCCGAATGCTGTACATCCATTCACCACGACAGGAAAGATATATGCGAATAACAACCGTGTTTGCGATTGGCTTGGCCGCCATATGCCTGATAGCATGTGAGGCTCAGAAAATGTGCGATGTTGCCGAAGACTGCACCAACCTCTGCAAAACATACGACAACAACGCGCTGGTGGTGGCCTGCTACGATGGCAATTGCCGATGCATCGCAGAAGAGGCACTGCGCTGCGATGAAACCATCCCCTGCGACGACGTCTGTGATGTCATCCTGCCCGGCACAACCGGAGAATGCGTCAACGGGCAGTGCAACTGCATTAAAAACTAACCAGCAACGCCGATCGCCTCAAGAATGGCCTGGTGGGTTTGTTCGATGGTGCCGGAGGCGTCTATCCGAACACAGCCCCCCTGCGAATCGATCATCTCGTAGGCACGATAGCGCAGCTGCCGCGTATGCACATCGTCTGGAAACGGCTCATCCTTGGCTTCAATGCGCGCATTCATGGTTTCGTAAGGCAGCCAGAGCAGAAGCGCCACATCGGGTTTTGGCAGCCACGATGCCATTCGGTTTAAAACGCCATCGCTCCAGGTGTCATCGGGACAACGAAAGAGCAAATCCAGCCTGGCATCTTCGATATAGCGGTCACAAATGACAACGTCATAGCGCCTGGCAAGACAGCGAAGCTTCACACCCCACTGCCACGTGGCATCCAAAAGTGCCACTGCCAGCCAAAGCCTTGCCGGCGCTCGCTCAGCCGCCGGTTTTGCATGGGCCTCACCGGAAGATGCAGCTTCAGCCTGTTCAGACGGCCTTCCGCCTCCTGCAAGACAACCCGACGTTTTTAACTTTTGCCCGATGCGCTCGCAAACGCCCTGGCACAGGCGCCAAAGAGGACGAACCGCATCTTTCAGTGCCTGGAGCTCGTGGGAGTACCCCGGGCGATACCATAAAACCGCACAGGTCTTGCCCTGGGAAATGAAGTAGCGCCTGAGCCACTGAATATGGGTAGATTTCCCGGCAGCATCAATGCCTGAGAGTGCGATTATCATGGAGGCCTCGTCCAAAAACCTGCCAGAGAACCCAGCAGGTGCATTGCACTAATTTTTCGCAGCGGGACGCAAAGGCGGGGGATTGCCAGCCTTGGACCTGCGCATGATATGCTCGGACAGCGGCAGCGCCTCAATATCGCCGCTGGGCGTCAGCCCGGCGATGACAAAAAGCTGAACCCGGCCATCGGCCTCAAGGATCTGAAGCGCCTCAAGATGCGCTGCCGTGACACCGCGAAGCTGGTAGCTGGGGTTATTCAAAGCCTCAAGAAGCTTCTGGGCAGCATGAATACCCTCAAACAGCATCAACTTGTTCTCCTGCCCCCAAAGCTGACCATTCGTCACCCCGGATTCATCGACAAACATGATGGCATGGTAGGGTTCGGCTTTGGCAGTGGCATCCGGACAACATACAGAAAAGTCAAATGACAGAGAATCGCTATGTTCCTCACTCATGCACTCACCTCACATTAAAGCAGGGGACAAAACTCGCTGGACAACGCTAGTCCGGCAGAACGATGGCATTATCATTATTCGTGGCTGTCCCCTGACCCCTGTTAACGACGACGGCATTGTTCGACGTCACGCTGGAAGAAGATCTCGGAGAATCTGCCGTCGCAGATGCGGCCACAGGGGCTGCGACGGCCACCACTCTCTCTTCCAGCACAACCCTCTCAGAGAATGTCTCATCCAAACGAATGGTGCGCCTTCCGAGCTCGTAACCCTCAAGCGCAACGACAAACTTCGAGGCCTCGTCAACGCGTTTGAGCTTCATCTGCTCAATGGGGGTTGTCCCCACATAGATGCCATCGCGGTAAACCTCTGCACCAGAAGGCGTCGAAAACAGGCTGAAGTAAATCACCCCCTCATCCGCGACCGTGTCCCCAGCCACCACAAATTCATCCAGAGTCTTGATCGGCTGAGCATTCACTCGCCTGATCTCGCGCGCCTTCGCCTCTTCCTCGGCAACGCTGGCCTTCTGCGATTTCGCCGTATTGACGACATGAACCACGCCGAGCCCCACCATGCCCAACGTCAATACCACCACGACGATCACCACGACGGGCAAAGCCCTCGAACGACGCCGAACAGTTGAGATAGACGGCTCAGAGGACCACACGCGAATGGAAGGATCCGATGTTTGCAACGATTTGACTGACGAACTCGTCATAGCCAACCCTCCTTGAGTCCAATCTCCGAAACCTGCCGTCTGCCATGTCTGATACCCACGACAGGTGGCCTAAATTCTAGCGCAAGCCCCATGAATAGGGAAGATAATTTTGCCGGTTGCCTGTAGGGGCGGCAATCTGCCGCCCGGGCGACGCAGTCGCCCCAGCCGGGCGTTGCGGGGCGGCGCCTGAGCCCCGCACAGGGGGTAGACGCGTATCGGCCTGTAGGGGCGACCGTCCC
>WQTY01000088.1 GCA_009786045.1 Pseudomonadota bacterium
TGCGCCACAAACAGATGACTTGCCGGTAGCAGTGGATGTATTGCAAAATGCGGGCGGGACGCCCGCGCTCCCAGTGTCAACTCCCCGCGCCGAGGATGAAGACAAGAACACCTCAGCGATTCACGCAAATACGGGGTCAATTCCCCACGCCGAAGACGAGGAGGAAGACGCACACCGTGTTGAAGATTTCTCCCACCTTTACAGCCTGGAAGTCATCACAGAAGACGATAATTTTAGCCAGAGCGATACACTTCACCCTTTACCCACAGGCGATGCCCCCTCCCCCCCGTCGCCTGCGGCGCCACCTCCCCTGGAAGGGGAAGCTTGCGGGAGGAGCGGGGGAACAAGTTCCCCTGCAAAAGAAACGGGGTCCCCCGCAAAAAATAAAAAAAAGCTTGAAGTTTCGGCCGTTCCTCCACAGAATTGTGCCCCTGAAGCGGCGGCTGAAAACCGTTGTGGGGCATCTTCGTGGAAGGTGCTTGTGTCGCGTCTGGAAGCGCCGCTGTCGATGATCATGTCTTTGGCTGAGGTGGCGTCATTTTCCGAACAGGGTGTCGGTCTGGCTTTGCCGAATACGCTTGAGGGGATGATCAGTGCCTGTCGGCTGGCGGAGTTCGAGCGAGAAGTGGCCCGATTCTTCCGCAAAGATGTGCGTTGTCAGATTCGCTATGTTGAGATGTCGGGAGAAGTCGAGACATTGGCGGCGGAGAAGATGCGAACGGAGATTCAGGCCAGGGAAGATGCTATAGCGCGCCTTCGTGCGACACCCGTGATGGGTGCTGTTCTTGAGGCTTTTCATATCGATGATCCCGATGGGATCCGTTTTACTTTCAACAGCAAGTAGGGTTTTCTTCATGAGAAAAGCGAAAAACACCGGTTTGAACCAGATTCTGTCCCAAGCTCAGCGACTCCAGGGCAAGCTTGGCCGGCTTGAGGACGACATGAAGTCGAAGATCGTCGAGGCATCTGCCGGCGATGGCAAAGTCACGGCCGTTGTCAACGGCAACCGCGAACTCATCGCGCTCAGCATCGATCCCACGGTGGTGAGCAGCGAAAACCCCGAACTCCTCGAAAACCTCATCATCAGTGCGGTGAATACGGCGCTGGCCAACGTCCGTGAGATGGTCAACCACGAAATGAACAAGGCAACCGGCGGTTTTTCGATCCCAGGCTTGATGTAAGCCCTCAAAATCGCTTTAAATGCTCCCTGGCCTGTGCCCCAACGGGCGCCGGGTTCTAAACTTCTCCCGCCTTTGCAGGCGAAAAACCATCACAAAAGGCGACAATTTTTGCCAAAAATGATGCACTTCGCCTCTACCCACAAGCAATGCGCAGCATTGCAGGGGGTGTGGGGGAACGAGTTCCCCCACAAAAATAGAACTCGCCGACGCGGCGCCCGGGCATGGGATTCACAAAAATGGCCTTGACATGGCCGGGTGTAAATGTCAGAAGTGTCCGCCCCGTGCGGCTTAGAGCGCACCGGAGCAGAATGAAAAGCAGTTCTGCGGCTGAAAACACGCCGCAACGTAAGGTATTTCGGAGTTAACGATGAAACGAACATATCAGCCAAGCAAAATCAAACGCAGCCGAACCCACGGTTTCCGCAGCCGTATGTCGACCGCTCAGGGTCGCGAGGTTATCAATCGCCGTCGGCGCAAGGGCCGCAAGCGCCTCGTCCCCACCGTGCCAACCAAGCGCTAGAGGTTTAACGCGTGGACACGCCGAAGCTTCCTCGGCCAGGTTTTCAATGGGGGAAGGCGGAGCGTCTGCGCAGGCATTCGCAGTATTGCCGCGTCCAGTCTAAAGGGCGTCGTGTGGGTGGGAAGTTCCTGTTAGTGGTCTTCGCGCCCTCTTCTGTTTCACACGTCCGATATGGGATTACCGTCAGCAAACGTGTGGGTAATGCCGTGACGAGAAACCGCGTCAAGCGTCGCCTGCGCGAGATACTGCGCCGACACAAAGAAGGTTTGGCGAGGATTGATGCTGTGTGGATCGCGCGGCCGCAGGCCGCCTGCGCGTCGTGGCAAGCCCTGCTGGCAGATGCTGAAACTATCCTTGCCCGCGTTGAACGGATGACACCATGCCCCAGCCAATAGCACGTGTTTCTGCGTTTTTCGGTTCAGTGATACGTCATGGCTGTTTGGGGCTGTTGTGGGTCTACCAAAACGGCATCTCGCCCTACCTTGGGGCAAACTGCAGATTCCGCCCAAGCTGCAGTGCTTATGCCCGCGAAGCCATACAAAAGCATGGTGTCACGCGCGGCGGTGCACTGGCTTTGAGGCGCCTGATCCGATGTCACCCATGCCATCCCGGGGGATATGACCCCGTTCCTTAAAGTTTTTCTCGACATTTGACCGCAGCCTCCCATGATGTGACTGCGGGGAGACCTTTCATGCAGTATCTCTCCTACGGCTCAGGCAGCCAAAGCGGCGGTGGAAATCCGCGCTTCATTATTTTTATCGGCCTCATGATAGTATTTCTCATCATGTTGCCCTATTTCACCGGCAGCAGAGAAACCCCGAAAGAAGCCGATGACGCTGCACCCCCCCAGACATCGGCGCAGGCACCATCAGACGTCCCCAGCCTTCGCATCCTCCATCCCATTGAGACGCGTACGATCGAGACGGACGAGTACCAGCTGACCATGACCAATGCCGGCGGCGGCCGTGTTCAGGGCTTCATCATCAAAGTCCCCGATCGATACACAAAACATGGCGACTTCATCCGGTCTCAAAAGCCAGCCGTCGAATCCCAGGGCGGACTGCTCCCCTTTGAAATGACACTGCCTGCCTTTGGGCTCACGCCCGAGACGCAGTTTGCTTTGGTTTCCGACGTCAACGACATGCGCGCCATTCGATTCGCCTATGTCGACCCTACAGAGCACTATCACGTCGAAAAAGTCTTCAGAGCCACTGATCGGCCCTACATCCTCTCTGCCGAAGTCACGCTGACCAACAAAACCCCGCAGCCCCTGGCAGATACCCTGGCCTTCTCACTCTTCGTCAGCCAGATCGAGGGTGAGGAACCCGGCATGTTTACGCCTGGCGCTTTTGTTGCCGCCAAGTGCTTTACTGAGGGCAAACTCAAATACCTCGACGCCAAGGCCAAAGACAAAGAGGAAAAATACAAAAAAGACATCCAGTGGATTGCCGTCGATGAATCATACTTTGCCATTGCACTTCGAACCGACACCGCAGAGGGCTGCGAGATTTCCAATGACGACGGACTGCTGAGAAGCAAACTTCTCGTTCCCGTTTCTATCGGTGCACAGGCCTCGGCAACCTATACCTTCGAGATCTACATGGGCCCCAAAGAAGCCATCTACCTCGAAACCTTCGGACGCAACCTGCCAGCCATCATTGATTACGGCTGGATCGAAGTCCTCGCCAAACCCATGTCCTGGCTCCTCACCCAGTTCCATCACTGGACAGGCAACTGGGGCATTGCCATCATCTTCCTGACACTCATTGTGCGCGCCCTCCTGTGGCCGGTCGCCCACAAGAGCCAGGTGTCGATGATGCGCATGGCACGGATCGCACCGCTCATGAAGGAGATTCAGGAAAAGTACAAAGGCGATCCTGCCACCATGCAGCAAAAGCAGATGGAGCTCTACAAGACGCACAAGATCAATCCATTCGGATGCCTTCCGCTGCTCCTCCAAATGCCCGTCTTCTTTGCACTCTACCGCTGCATCTTCGTCACGGGCGGTCTGTACAATGCACCCTTTATCTGGTGGATTCAGGATCTCTCTTCGCCAGATCCCTACTTCATTCTGCCGGTTCTCGCCGTTGTCCTCATACTCGTGCAGCAACTCCTGGCGCCGACCGCGACCAAGTCTGTTCAGCAAAAGGTCATGCTCTACTCCATCCCCATTGTCTTTGGCGTCATGATGCTTTTCTTGCCCTCAGGGCTGTGCCTGTATATGGTTGTCAGCTCAGGCGTTTCCATGTTCCAAAGCATGTTGGTTCGCCGAAGCTTTGCCAAAGAAGACGCCCTGAAGGCTGCGGAAACTGCTGCGACTGCCGATGTCACCCCGGATGAACTCTCAAGCAAAGATCGACGCGCCTCAAAACGGCGTCAGAAGACCAGTTAGTACCCCACCAAAGGAGAACAATATGGATTACATGTACGAAGATTACGATGGCGATGTCGTCGATCGCGCCGTCGATTTCCTGGCAGATATGCTGTCTCTGATGGGTTTCGATGCCGAAATCCATACAGAGGTCATCGACAACACCGCCGTCTTCGACATTGTCGGCGAGGATGTTAAATCGATTTCGCCTGCCAGGGACGCGGAAGTTGTCAACGCGTTGTCGTGGATCATCAAACGTGCCCGCTTTGCACTCGGATCCGGCTACAGGTTTGACATCGACGTTAACAGCTACCGCCTCAAGCGCGTCCACCTGCTCGAAGACGTGGCACAGACACTGCAAGACAAGTTCGAAAACGGACTTGAGCACTTCCAGTGCTTTGGCATGGACAGCGTCGATCGGCGCGCTTTGCATCTGCTGCTTAACGCCGATGAGTCCATCAAGACAATGTCCAATGGGTATGGCGCATTTCGCCATCTCGAAATCGGAAAGAAGGAGTCCCTGTGACAAAGTCCAGACGCGACTGGAACAATGAACGCGTCGCCTTTGACAACCCCTTTGCGACCCTCAGGCCGCCCGCCGGCGCCTGCCCCCCCGAGGCTTTGCCTGGCCATGATGAGGAAAGCACCTCCCCCAAAGAGGAAGCCCCCATGCCAAAGGCAAAGTCCGCCGCCATCACGCGTGCCGGGCGCGGCGGAAAAACTGTCACCATTGTCCGCTTCTTTGCCAATCCCTGCGAACAGAGTTGCCTTCGCTGGCTCCGCCAGATTAAAAAATCTCTGGGCATCGGCGGAACCATCGAAGAAGGTGCCGTCGTTTTGCAGGGCGATCAAACCGTTCGACTTCAGGACGAAGGCTGGCTCCCCAAGCGCTGACCTCCTCCCCCGTCCTGCCACTCCCTCAAGGCATGGGTCATGACTTCAAAGCTGTTTACCCCCTTCAGAATTGGACCCTGCGAGATGCGCAATCGCACCATCCGCGCGGCAGCATTCGAAAATATGTGTATTCAGAATGCCCCCTCACCAGCGCTCTTTGATTATCACGTCAGCGTCGCTCGCGGCGGCATTGGCATGACCACGGTCGCTTACGCCTCGATCAACCGAAGCGGACTCTCCTTCGCAGGACAACTCTGGATGCGACCGGAAATCGTCCCACAGCTCAAAGAACTCACCGACGCCATCCATGCCGAAGGTGCCAAAGCCTCCATACAGCTCGGACACTGCGGCAATATGACCCACCGAAGCACGGCCGGGCAAATGCCTGTCGGCGCATCGGGCGGTTTCAACCTCTACAGCCCAACCTTTGTCCGCGGTCTTCGCATCGAAGAAATCAATGCCTTCGTCCAGGATTTCGCACAAGCTGCCATCCTGGCCAAGGAAGCCGGCTTTGACTGCATTGAGCTGCACGCCGGCCACGGTTATCTCATCTCACAGTTTCTCTCCCCCTATACCAACAAGCGAAAAGACGACTACGGCGGCCCTCTCGAAAATCGCATGCGCTTTATGACGCGCGTCGTCCAGGCCGTTAAGGAAGCCGTTGGAGACAGCCTGGGCATCATCGTCAAAACCAATATGAACGACGGCTTCAAAGGCGGACTGGACAGAGAGGCCTGCCTTGAAGTCGCCAGATGCCTCGAATCGCTCGGCGTCGATGCCCTCGTCCTGACCGCCGGATTCGTCAGCCGCGCCCCCATGCAGGTCATGCACGGTGCCATGCCACACACCACCCTCGCCTATTACATGGACATGAAATCACTCTGGTGGCTAAAAATCGGCATACGCTGCTTCGGCAAACTCATCATCCCGGAAGTTCCCTACACCGAAGGCTACTTTCTCGAAGAGGCAAAAATTTTCAGGCAGGCCCTGAAGCTTCCCCTCATCTATGTCGGAGGCCTCGTCAGCCGAAAGAAAATCGACGAAGCTCTGGAAGCCGGTTTCGAAGCCGTCCAAATGGCCCGATGCCTGATACACGACACCAACTTCGTCAACAAGCTCATGCACGGCGATGAGCATACCACCAGCGGATGCAAACACTCCAACTACTGCATCGCACGCATGTACTCGAAAGAAATGAAATGCCACTGCCAGGTCGACGACCTGCCGCCCAAAATTGTGAAAGAAATCCAAAAACTCGAAAAGCGCTGGGAGCCCGCCTAGCATGGCAAAAGCGGAGCGTACCCCAAAGGCTGCCCTGATCACCGGCGCTTCTTCTGGCATCGGACTTGCTTTCGCACGCGAATGCGCCGGACGCGGCATGACGGTCGTCTGCGTCAGCAATGACGCCCCTGCCCTTGATGCCGCCACCCAGGCCATGCGCGGCGAATTCCCCGTTGCCATCCATGCCCTGTGCATCGATCTCACGCTGCCTGATGCTCCCGAACAATGCCTGGCCTTCTGCGATGAACACGGACTCGGCATCGACCTCCTCATCAACAACGCCGGCATCTTCTTCTTCGAACCGCTGCTTGATGTGCCCAACGCCAAGATTCTCGCCATGATCGATTTGCACATCACCTGCGTCACACGGCTGTGCATCCTCTTCGGACAGCGCATGCGAGAACGCCAGTTTGGCTACATCCTCAACATGTCTTCAATGAGCGCGTGGATGTCCATGCCGGGCATAAACCTGTATAACGCCACAAAAAATTATATTCGCAGCCTGTCGCGCTCACTGTTCTACGAATTGCATCCCTACAACGTCGGCGTCACCGTCGTTTGCCCAGGCGGCATTGATACGGACCTGTTTCGGATTACACCCAACATCCGCAACCTCGGGCGCAAACTGTCCGTTCTCATGAGCCCGCAAAAGCTCGTCAAAAAAGCCCTTCGCGCAACATTCAAACGGCGAATGCAAACCATCCCCGGCATCATGAACCACTTCTTCATCGGGTTCATCCAACTGCTCCCAAACTGGGTTATCCATCGCCTCATCCGCCATCACGCTGCGCTCGAAAAATTCCGCAAACCGCATCATCATGAATGACTATATCCTCATCACTGGCGCAACCTCTGGCATTGGGCTGGCCGCCACAAAATTACTCGTCTCACAGCGCCGCCACGTCGTCATGGCATGCCGCAATGTAAAAAAAGCTGAACAAGTCATCGAAGATATGGCTGTCGCTAAATCTCGCAGAAGACAAAGCGCCATGGATGAGCGAGATTTGATGATGAGGGAGCATCTGCCTCCCGACGAACCAGATCCGAAAGACTACGTTAAAATCGTCGAGCTCGACCTGTCCGCGCTTGCATCCGTCGCCAGCGCCGTCGAAAAACTCAAAGAAATCCCCGTTTCGACGCTCTACAACAACGCCGCCGCCATGTTCTCCGACTGGGGTACCTCCCCAGACGGCTTCGAACGCGCCCTGGCCACCAATTACCTCGGCCCCGTCGCCCTGACCGAAGGCCTCCTCCAACAAGGCCGCCTGCACACCATCCTCCATACCGTAAGCCTCTCCTGCCGCTACGCCCACATCGACCATACGCTCTTCGCCAACACACCCTCTCAAAACTACTCAAGACTGGGCGACTACGCCAAATCCAAACTGGCGCTCTTCCTGTACGCCCAAAAAAGCCTCCAACACCTCCCGGCAGGCGTCCAGCTGGCCGCCTTCGACCCCGGCGTCGTCAACACCGGCATCATCACGCAAGAGCGGTGGTTCGACCCCCTGGCCAACATCCTCGTACGCCCCTTCCTGCGAAAACCCGAAACGGCCGCCAAAATCGCCGCAAACGCCCTCCTCGGCACCACCCACGCCAAACTCTACCGCGGCAACAAAATCTGCAACTTCCCCGACTACATCACCCAACATCCCCTTCTCGACTGGCTCTGGGAAGAAACCCAACGCCAGCTTCATCGGGGGAGCTAGGGCAGACGCGTTATATTAAGTGGCGAGCGACCGGGACGGTCGCCCCTACGTGCTTTTGCTCTGCATGCAGGCTTTTTTGGGGATAGGGGGCCGCGCCCCCTGCGCCGCTATCGGCCTGGGCGACTGTGTCGCACGGGCGACCGGGACGGTCGCCCCTA
>WQTY01000089.1 GCA_009786045.1 Pseudomonadota bacterium
CCGATACGCGGCTACCCCCTCTGCGGGCCTCAATCGCCGGCCCGCAACGCCCGCTTTTGGTTTTTTGTGGGGGAACATGTTCCCCCACCCCCGCATGCCTCCCCTAGAGGGGAGGTGGCGGCGAGGCCGACGAAGGGGTGCACGTATCGCTTTGGGGCAGGCACCTTTGCCTTCGAACAGTCACTTTTACCCTTTTGGAAAGTTTTTCGTCGTTTCCAGGCAATGGCATCTATGATTCGTACGACTCCAGTTCTTTGCACAGTGCAAGAAAGTTTTCATAAACTGTAATACTTTTTAAAAAGCAAAAATCCAATATAAATCCTGATGCCCTGTGCTTCAAAAAATCAGCATCCCACAGAGGTACAACAACAAATCCGTTTTTATAATGATATTTGCATGGTTCATATTTATCGATGTTTGTACGAAAATACTTAACCTTTGCCATACACAGTTTATTGATTCTAAAAAGCAGGCCTATTGTATCGGTTTTCTGCAAAAACACCTCTTTGACGATGAGGTGCTTATGTGAATTCTCTTTATTGGAATACCAGGCACCATTTTCATAAATCAAACCATATTTCTTAATGATTAGTATATTATCATTATCCATGACACATCACCCAACAAACTGTTGAAAAAATCTTCAACAGGTGATTTACTTGGTTTATAGTCAGAAGCATGCTCTGGCATGCATTCTGCAACGTCTTGTAAAGCAAAAGCAGCAGAGAGCAAAGAAATGTTCTATTCCACCACCTGTTCATCGCCCATGGGCACCATGACACTTGCAAGCGACGGGGACAATCTTGTTGGTTTATGGATAGAGGGGCAAAAATATCATGGCGGCACCATGCCCAAAGAAATGACAGAGAACCACAGCATCCCCGTATTCGATGCCACAAAAAAATGGCTGGACAGATATTTTTCGGGCCTGAAACCCGCCATCTCCGAATTGCCTCTCGCCCCCATCGGCGGCGAGTTTCGGCAAAACATATGGGCTATCTTGTGCGAAATACCCTACGGCGAAATCATAACCTATGGCGAAATTGCAAAAAAAATGGCCGTCAAAATGGACAAAAAAACCATGTCCAGCCAGGCGGTGGGCGGCGCTGTTGGTCATAACCCCATCTCTGTCATCATTCCCTGCCACCGGGTCGTGGGGTCAAATGGCAGCCTGACGGGTTACGCCGGGGGCATTGGCATAAAGATCAAACTGCTCGAACTCGAAGGGGCTGACATATCAAATCTGTTTGTCCCCAAAAAAGGCAGTGCGCTCTGATTTTTCGCGTGAGGGGGGATTCCCTCTAAGCAAGGAACACGAGAAACACCAATGCATAAAAAGCCGCCATACATGGCGGCAACTGATTGCCTGCCAGAGTGCCGGCAGGCAATCAATTTTGATTCAGTTGGGCATAGACATAAAAGTTTATCTTCTATTATCCAACTCTTCTTGCGTCAGCACGCGAAAGTTTTGGTTATTTTCTATCATTTTGCGTAAAAACTCTTCGGGATAGCCTGGGCGAAGAACCTGTGAAGACAACGGGATGCCGTGTTGGTTTTGAAGAAATCGTCCGTTTTCATCGGTCATCATGACCGCGCCATCCAAAAATTTTACTAAAACAAATTCAAAAAGTCTGCTCCAGGCATTAAGTGCTGCATCGGCTTGCGAAATGCTGAAGTGCGTGAGAAACGCGCGCGCCTCATCTTCGGGAAGTGCCAAAGCCGCCTGGTCGATTGCAGGAATGAGCCTGTGGAAACCATTTTCCCATTCTTGTTGAACTTTCTGAATTTCTGGAAATATCAACGACCAACGTGCATAAGCAAAATTAGCAACTTTGTTAAAAATCCAAAAAGCCGAAGTCGACGAGTAACGAAGAATACTGCCATTGTCGAAACTAAATCCCCAAGGGATAGCCGTTATTCCGGCATAGAAAGGAATGTAAAGTGTACTTATGGCATCGTCAACGCCAAACCAATTAATTCCACCAACATGATTTGGCAACCAATTGCGCATTTGAGCCACAAACGAAAATCCGGTTTGTTGTGTAGCAATCGGACGAGGCTGCGCGTATTCCACACCATCAACCGTAAAGGTAAGCGGCGGCAAACGCAATTTTGAACCGAAAGGTCCGGCTGCCATATTTTGCATCACATCAAACGGAGTTCCTTCGTACTGGTCGCGCATCAGGCGTTTGAAATCGCGGACATCTACTTTTTTTACCGGCTTAATCCAAAGCGGCATACGACGTTTTGTTTTGCCGACAACATACGAAAAATATTCGTCCATCGCAGGGTCGAGTTGACGAAAAAACGCCCAAACGCGCGCCTCGCAGCAGAATAGCCTAGCAAAATCAAGTGGAGCATAAACATCCGAAAAGCTAAAATCACTATCTTTTCCCGAGAAAAATCCCATTTCGCGGGCAAACGAAATGACTTCGGGATGAAAAAGTACATTTTCTCTGTCGTTTTTCGGAAAAGTGGTGATGCGAGCATGATTGGCGTGTGCCGAAACATAACCGTCTGGCACACGTTTGGCTACCCAAACCGCGCCTTTTCGTCCCGGCCCCTTGCCGATTAATTCCATAATCCACACTTCGTTCGGGTCGCCGATTGAAAATGATTCACCACTGCTGCCGTATCCGTATTGAGCAACTAAATCGGTCATTATCTGAATGGCTTCGCGCGCTGTTCGAGCGCGTTCCAATGCAACGTATTTCAAATTTCCGTAATCAATGATGCCTTCGGGGTTAACCAGTTCGGTGCGGCCGCCAAAAGTAGTTTCACCAATCACAACTTGATGCTCGTTCATATTTCCGATAACAGAATAAGTACGCGGCACTTGCGCAATTTCACCGCGAAACTCTTCTGTATGCCAATCGTAAATGCGACGCATTGCACCCACCTCGTGTGTTGCTGCAGGTTGATGACGCAAGGCACCGAAGAAAAAATAGGCATCGGCAGAGTATGTAATCATTGTAGAGCCATCAACGGTTGCACCCCGCGTGGCAAGAAAATTTGTGCAAGCCCAGGCAGCTGTTGTGGCGAATGAAAATGCCATTAAAACAGAAAACGCCATTAAAAATAATAATTTTTTAATCATAATTTTTTGTTATGTGGCTAACCAAATAACTGATTTGGTGATAAATTTTTGAGTGTCAGCTATGATAACATTGCCCTTTGCAATGCACACATTCCACTGTGTCAGTATACCAAAAACGAATGACAATGACGTAAAATTCGCCCCTACACTATTTTCTTATTGCCAACGATTTTGCCACTCACCCCACAAAGCAATGCGCAGCATTGCAGGGAGTTCGGGGGAACCAGTTCCCCCGACGGAGGCGTGGGAGCAGTGCCCCTCACAAATAGAAAAATAAAAGCGGTGGCGTATTCGCTTTGCGAATAGCCACCGCCGCAGCCCGTATTCGGCCAGAAGGCCGAATAGGGCGCGCCAGAAGTCGTAAACATTCAAACTTAAGTCATAACACAGTCAGACAGCGATTCTTCTGCTTGCAAGGCGATGCATGTTGCCCACGAGCAAAAACATTTTGTCACTTCACCCACAAGCGATACGAAGTATCGCAGGGGGGTGGGGGAACTCGTTCCCCCACGAAAAAATGAAAATGTTCTAAGAATCGACTTTGGCGTTGAAGTCTTCGATCATTGCGTCCCATTGTGGGACATAAGCGCGCATTTGGTGCCAGAGTGCCTGATCGCGTCGCGCCACGAATGCGTCGACATCAATGCCCTGTTGCTCGCACCACGTAAAGTAGCCGAGGTTAAAGACGCGCTCACGGCCGCGCTGGTCGAGTTCGATCATGTTGTCGGTGTTGAGGCCCAGGGTGAAGCGGCCAAAGGTCTCAGCAGCATCCAATGCATCGAATTTGTTGTTAAAGTCGCGCTCAATGCAGAGATCCATTTCGGAACCATACATTTTTGCACCGTCCGTCGCCATGGTCATGACGACGTCGTCTTTGCCGAGGCCCATGTATTTGGCCATCTTGATGGCCGACAGGACGTTGGCCACTGACGAAAGCCCCAGGTGTTTGAGGCGATCCAGCAATTCTGGGCTCACGCCGCGGCGCTCGGTCAGATACTTTCTGCCGGCTTCGGTGTTGTAAAGCGCAAACGTGTGATCCGAGGCCTTGTCCGAAATGCCCAGCACAAAATCCGTATTCATGACATTGTGAATGAACGGCACGTGCTTGTCGCCGATGCCCTGGATGTTGTGGTCGCCAAAGCCGTTATAGAGGAGCGTCGGGCATTCTAGGGCTTCGACGGCGACGATTTTTGTACCGTGCTTCTCCTTGAGGAAATCGCCAGCACCGATGGTGCCGGCAGACCCAGTCGACGACACGAAGGCGCGAAGCTTGGCGTTTGCATTTGTTTTGGCAAAATCTTTGAAAACTGTATTCAGCGCCGTGCCCGTGCAATAGAAGTGCGTGAGGTAATTGTTGAACTCAGCAAACTGATTCAGAATGAAGTACGCCGGATCTTTCGACAGCTCATTGCACTTGTCGTAGATCTCTTTCACATTCGACTCGCAGCCGTACGTAGCAACAATGTCCTCTTCAGGGTTCGTCGTCCACTCGCGAAGCCAGTTAAAGCGTTCCTGGCTCATACGCTCGGGCAAGATGGCCACGCCGCGGCAACCCATCAAACGGCTGATGGCCACGCCGCCACGGCAATAGTTGCCCGTCGACGGCCACACCGCACGATGCTTCGTCGGATTAAACGCCCCAAGCACAATACGCGGCGCAAGGCAGGCATAAGCGGCCAGCACCTTGTGCGACGAAATCATCGGCATCAATCCGCCCACCATCGCGATGATCGGGGTGTCAATTCCCGTAATTTCCTTCGTCAGCACCACATGGACGGGGACAGAAACAATGCTTCGGCGATCCTCGCCGTTGAACCAGTGCACGCGGAAAAGGTTGAGCGGATCCGGCGCATCCGGGTCGATCGTCGCCAGCTTCGCCTTGATATCCTCGGGGATCAACTCGGGGTTCGTCAACTGCTTAAACGTCGGCAAGCGCAGCTTGCGCTCCTTGAATCGCGCTATCGTGTCGCGAAGTGTCGACTCATCGCTGATCTTTGTCGTCAAGCCAAGCCGCTCCAGGATTTTTTCCATCTCATCACTCCTAAAAAATAAGGCAAAGGGCGCACCAGCACCATGCCTGCGCCCTAAATCAAAATCCTCAATCCGCTAGTGATACTTCGCCATCTCTTTCCACAAACGCTGAGCCTGGGCCTTGCCTTCCTCTCGCAGGGCCTCAATATCGCCCTTCACGAGCTTGCGATCCTTCACAACGACTTCGCCATTGACCACCGTGTGGCGCACGCCCTGGGCATCGGTGATGCGCAAATCGGCCACGGAAGTGCGAATCGAACGGCGGCAGTTCTCCACCGCGTTGAACGGCCCAAACTCGGCATCGAAGAAATCGCCCATCATGCGCCAGCCACTGTACAGGCGATGCGTGATGATGATCGAATCCTCGTCCTGACTCGTCGCCTCGTTGCGGCCAAAGTCGCATTCCTGCGGCATGTTGGCATTGTAGCCATCGACACCCAAAGCCACGCGCTGGGCATAGGTCAGCGAATACGGCCAGCCAACCTTGTTGCCATAGTTCGAGCGGGGATTCTGAACAAACCAAAGGTCAAATTTTGCCGCGCGGCGCATCTCCGCAGGCGACATGTGAATGCAATGCACAAAAATGGATCCGGGCAAAATCGCGCCAAGCTTCTCAAGCCTGTCTGCCGGAGAGGTAAACCCGCGCTCAAGCGCGTCGAGAACATCGCCAGTGCCTTCCGCCACATGCACATGAAGGCCAACGCCCGCGTCCTTCGCCTTCTGCGCCGCATATTTGATCGTCTCGTCGGAGCAGGTAAACGACGCATGCAAACCGACCAGTCCTTTCACCAGAGGATTCTTGTTCGCACCGATGAAACGCACGCACTCATCAATGCCACGCTTGCCCTCTTCGAGCCCGCCGTTGCGATCGGTCGCGCCGTAGCACAAGAGGCCGCGGGCACCAAACTCGGTGTAGGCATCCGCCAGCGTATCAAGCGAACCTTCGATATAATTCGGCGACTCATGGTGATCGACAATCGACGTCGTCCCGACCAAAAGGCTCTCCGCCACATAAAGCCGCGCCGAAGCCCGAAGAATATCCTCGTCGATGGCACGATCAAGGCGCCACCAGATGCGCTCCAGAATCTGAAGGAAATTCTCAGGCGCTACCTCGGGGGCAGGCATGCCATAGGGGCAAAGCGCGCTGTAGAGATGCGTGTGCGCACAGACCCAGCCCGGCAAAATTTCGGCATCTTTGGCTTCCAGCACTTCGGCCGCATCAAATGCCGGCGCCGAAGAGGCCGCACCAAAAAAGACAACCTTACCACCTTCACAAAGCGCCACATTGCCATGCTTATCGGGACCAACTTTCAACAATGTCATGATTGTCTCCTTCTTTAAATATTACAAAAAACGACGGGCTTCGACACTTCGGCCCGCCGCACAAAAACTAAAATGGAATCTCTTCGTCATTAAAGCCACCGCCAAACTCGGGCGAAGCCGGTTCGGACGAAGACGAGGAACCGCCGCCACCGCCAAAATCGCCGCCATAGGCCGGGGAATCGTACATCTCAACGCCGGATCCGAAGTTGCCGCCAGACGCCGTCTCGCCCTTGGTCGACAAAAACTGAACCGAACTCGCAATAATGTCTGTCGAATAGCGCGTCTGCCCATCCTTCTCATACTTGCCGTATGTAATGCGCCCATCGACATAAACCATCGATCCCTTGCGCAAAAACTTCGCACAGTTCTCTGCCTGACGCTCAAACGTGACGACATTGTGCCACTCGGTCTTTCGCTGCTCGCCGAAACCGCTGTCGGTCGCCACCGAAAAACGACACACCTGACGGCCGTTGGGCGTCGTACGAAGTTCAGGATCCTTGCCAAGACGACCTACCAAAATCACTTTGTTGACCATTGTCACCTCTCCGAAACGCAAATCCAAATCACACAACACGCGCGAACTCTACCGCATCAACACGCCATCACCAACCACAATTCTTTACCGATTCATGCGATCGCGAAGCGCCTGCAGCTGCTGCAAACGCTGAAGCTCCTTAAACTGCTTCTCAAGCGCATCATCCTCCTCCGAAAAGGACAAGATGTCGTCTTCAATCGTAAACGTCGATTGTCGCGCCGTCTTGCTCGGATGACTCAAACGCGCACTCTGCTTCACGAGTGCTTTCTGCTGCTCCACCTGCTCCTTCTGCTGGTAGAGCCCAAACTCCCGCGTCTTCGACGAATCGAGCTGAATCTGCGCCTGATTCGCCAAAACCGCATTCTGGCTCTGTCTGGCCAAATCAAGGCGAAGCTCCCACTTGCGAACATCGGCATTGGCCGCATCCAACGCCCTGTCCACTTCCTTCTCCATGAGGATAAGCTGCGTATACTCAGACTGAAGCGCCGAAAGCGATCGCTTCCCGCCCGTCGGCGTCAGACTGGGCATCGACGGCTGATAGGTCTGGCTATAGGGCGTTCCCTGCGCACCGACAAAATCATAGCCGACGGGAAAGTTCGTCTTTGGGAACGGACTCGGCGCAGGCATCGGCGGCTGAAGAAAAGGCGCCGGCTGCGCTGGACTCAACGCGTTCGAAACCGCCTCCGCCGCATTCAGAATGCCCGACACCACCGGCGTTAGAAAATTCACGCTGCCAGCCGGCTCACTCACATTGCCGATGGCCTCAAACCCCGCCTCGACCTGAACCTTACGTTTGGGATCCGCCAATACGCCATCCGCATGCGCCAAAGCCGCCTCAATGGCACTCGCACACGCCTCCACCGAAGCATAGCTCACCACCTTCGATGCCGCCAATCGCAACGCATCCAACCGAGCCCCGTCGCCCAAAGCCCCCTGCAGCGCCTCAAGAAGCTGATACGCATGCTGAATCTGAATCGCCGCCCCCTCATGCACCAAAAAGCTCATGCGCGAACTCACCTCGGCCTTTGCCAGACACACGCACGGCACC
>WQTY01000090.1 GCA_009786045.1 Pseudomonadota bacterium
GAGATAAGGCGGGGGGGAGGTGGGTCAAAACTTGAGCAAAGTTTGGGGTGTGTTATATAATCAGGCGAGTATGTGTTTAGAGAGACGGCCGCATTGGCCACCAAGACATAGGGAGCGTTGCTGATGATGGATGACAAGGAGCCTCGTGGCATAGAGGGGTTGGATGGTGATATTGATGCGGCAATGGATTTTCTGGGCAAGCCGGAAGAGCATCGTCCTGCAGTTGCGGACAGGGGGGCTCGCATGAGTTCGAGCCGGTTGCCGGCGATTGCGCCAGGTCGTGGCGGAGCATTTCCGTCTCGTGCCTATCCGAGTGTTGCGCCTCCGGTTCCGGGTGGTGCGCCTGCGACGCCGCCTCCCATGCCGCCGGTTTTGTCTTCGGCGCCGAACGCGGCCACGCCGCCGAGTGTGCCGGGCGCGTCCAGTCGTGGCAGCCGTGGCGGTCGCGGCGGGGTTGTCATGGGCCGCGCACGGGGGAGCATGCCTGAGGGCGGGCAGCCTCCGAGTTTGCCCAACCGAAGCTCAGCTTCTATCGAGAGCGTTTTTGGGGATTTGACCGAGGCTGCGCGGGAGGCGATCGAGTCTGTCGAGGGGCATCCAGAAGAAGCAGAGGTGATGCCGATGGGTGTTCCAGCCGATGCGGTTGAGGCTGTGGCCGAAGATGCGGATGCGATCCTCAACGATATCTTTGGCGGCGGTTCGGCGTCTGTGGCGGGAGCATCGGGTGAATCAGAATCGTCGGCAGATGCCGGTGTGCAGGAAGAATCGCCGGCCGCTGAATCGCAGGGATTTGGCGCATCGGGTCTTGGGGCTTCAGGGTTTGAGTTGTTTGTGTCCGAGTCTGGTCTTGGGTTTGCGTCTGGTCTTGGTCAGGCTTCCGCTGGTTTTGGCGCTTCCGAAGCCGTGGCTGAGCCGTACGATGCTGTTGAGCAGGTTGAGCAGGCGGAATCAGCGTATTCGGAGGATTTGAGTGCGTTCGAATCTGAGACTGAGGCGGAGGAAGTTTCAGAACAGGCCGGGCAGGTCTCGGCGCAGATGGAGGCGCTGGCTGAGCAGGTGCAGGAATCAGAGGCAGATTTTCTGGCTGAAGAGGCTGCGGTGTCAGCGCTTTTGGCTGAAGAGGTTGTGATGTCAGAGCTGTCCCAGGAATTGGAGGCAGTCGATGTTGAGCAGGACGATGTGCTGGCGTCGGAGGTGATTGACGAGGAGGCCGCGGCAGGGGGTGTTATCGAAAAGGGACCGGCATTTGAAATTAAGCCCATTCCAGAGGATTTGCGTGCCGAGGCCTATCTGCGTGACAATGGGAGCTATCGCAATGAGTCAAGGCGTCTGCTGCGGACCCAGAACTGGGCAGAATTGACGCAGGTGATGTCTAACGTTCTGACCTATGCACAGTGGGCGAATCTGCCGGAGGTGCGAAGCAGCATCCTGAGTGAGCTTGCGGGCATATATGGAGAGCGGATCGGAGACAAGGCAAAGGAAGAGTCGACGTATGCGCAGCTCCTTCGAGAGGATCCCGCCAATCAGAATGCCCTGAGCTATATGCAGGGGATATATGAGGCCCGGGGAGATTTCCGCGGCATTTACGACATGTATCGCCGGGTAGTCGATGCCGTTTGGGAGACGGAAGATCGCATATTTTACACGCAGAAAGCGGCGGATGTTGCCGAGTTGTCGCTTCGTGACAGCGCCCTGATGATAGCGGTCTGGGAGCATCTCTGGTCGCTCGGTGAGAACAGCATTGCTGTTCAGGGCGCATTGATGACGGCGTATCGCAACAGCGGCCGCTGGGAGAAGCTGGCGGCGTTTATTGGCGAGCGTTGTGTCAACTGGGGACGGATGGAGCGCCTTGGGCTTCGCGAAATCGTCGAGATTTATATTTCGGGGATGAGCGATGCGGAGCGTGCGCGTGCTGTGCTGGATGTTCTCCTGAAGCAGCGCCCTGCGGATCCGCTTTTGCTGTTGCAGGAAGTCAATGTATGCCGGCTCAGCGGGGATATCGACAAGCTTGCCACGCTCAGCCGGATGTCGGGTGTTCAGGAGGTCGCCAGCCGCGATATTCAGCGCGCTGTAGCGGATGTGTTGTGGGATAAGGGGGAGCGCGAGCTTGCGGTTCAGGCCTATGATGCACTTTTGGACATTGTCCCCGAGGACAGGGATGCGCTCAATGCCAAGGAGCTCTATTACAAGGAGAGCGGCAATTACGATATCCTGTGCCATTTTTACGAAATGCGTGCAGAGGAAGCGCTCAATGAGCATCGCAGGGACAAGGCATGCGAGTGGTATCGCAAGGCGGCCGAGGTTGCCGAGTCGCTGCTCTTCGACAATGAGCGTGCCATTCTGATATGGAAACGCATCATTTCGGAGGATCCTGAGGAGACTTTGGCGCATCAGAAAGTTATCGCGCTTTATGAGTCGATGGGGGATGACGAGGGCGTGGCCGCCTCTCTGGAGGGGTTACTGGCGCTGACGAGCCGGCCGGCAGCGCGCCGTGAGATATTGTCGCGATTGGGCCATGTCTACCTCGACAAGCTTGGAGATTATGCGAAGGCCGAGCAGTGCTGGCAGCGCGTTCAGGTGCTTGACCCTCGCAACCATGCGGTCAACGATGTGCTGTCGCGCGTTTATGCCAAGCAGGGCGACTTTGAGGCATTGGATCGCAATCTGACACAGCAGATCCGGGTTGCCGATGAAGAGAATGTTTTGGCGCTGGCCGAGGCCAAGGGGCGTTACCTGATGGAACACAGTCCGAGCTCTGCGCACACAGCGGCGGGTTGGGAGATTGTGCTGGATTTTGTCCCTCATCATGGCGTTGCGCTGGCGTCTTTGGCCAGTGTTTCTGAGAGCCTGCATCGCGATGCCGAGATGATTGGTGCTTTGGAGCAGGCCCTGAAGTCGGCAGAGACGACAGAAGAGAAGGTTTCTTTGGGGCTTCGTATTGCGGATGCCTGTGTGCATCATGCCACGCACAGTCAGGCTGTGGCTGCCTATTTGCGGGTTCTTTGCTGGGAACCAGGCCAGGCCAGGGCGATAGATGCGCTTTCGGCGATTTGTTCCGAAGCCGAACGGGGGATTATTTGTGCGGTGTTGGAGGTTGCAGCGACGCTGCCCGAAGACAAGACCAGCCGTTGTGCCATTTTGCGGGACATGCTTCGCTTCATTCCGTCTTCGAATGTTACCCAGCGTTTGTTGGTGATGCGTCGCATGCTCGTTCTTGGGGACGACGCCGTGATGTCCGATTTGATCGATCTGTGCCAGTCTTCGGGCCGCCGTGACGTGTTGGCGGCCATCTATTTGCGCGAGGCTTACGAGCGCGAGGACCGCGACAAAGCCGACAAGATGCTGTGCGATATTGCGCGCCTTAGTGCAGACTCTGCCGAGGATGCCTCCCGGGCCTTTACGCTCTTGTTTGCTTCGGCGCTGGATGTCGAAAAGGCGAAGGCACTTCTGACAGAGTTGGAGGCCCTGGCGCCGAAGACGGAGCGATGGGAGGAGGTTATCGCTGTCCTGGGTTGTCTCAGTTCACCGGGATCCAGCCAGGAATCCCGGCGTGAGGCGATTTTGAGGCGCATTGAGATACTTTCGGAGAAGTTGGCTGCGCCGGATCGCGTCATGGAGGAGTACCGACGTCTTTTGGGGATGATGCCCGAGGATGCCGATATTTTGGCTCAGGCCGAAGCCGTAGCCAGAGCACATGATCTTTATGAGGCGCTCATTGCGATTTACGGCGAAGTCTGGGATGCGACATCGAGTGCGGCGCTTCGCAGCGAGATCAGCGAGAAGCGTTATCACATCTATAAGGACATTCTTGAGCGCGATGACGACGCTTTGCATGAGCTGTTTTTGGGCTATCGCTTCGCGCCGGCACCCGAACTTGAGGCGCGTCTCATGGCACAGGCCAGGGTGCGCGACAAGTCGGCACTTTGCGTGCCTTTGCTGGAGAGTGACAAGCGTGCCCGCCGCGAGGTTTCGCCGGCGTCTTTGAAAGCGCTTGCCGAGATCTACGAGACGGTGCTGGCTTCCGAAGACGGTGCGTTTGCGCTGTATTTGGAGGTATTGACGTCTGTGCCCGGCGACGAAGAAGTTCTTGAGAAACTCACCGCACTTGTCGAGAACAACGAAGCAAAGGGGGCCTATGCACAGGCACTTCGTTTGGCCGCTTCTCAGGCCCACCAGGACGGCGATGACGAGAGAAGTCTGGCGCTGTATCACCGACTGGCATCCTATTACCAGTCCGGGCTGGACGATATGGAGCGCTCAATCGATGTACAGCGTCGCATTTTGCGCCTCGATCCCGGCAGCGTTGCCTCTTTGGATGCTTTGATGGCCTGGCATGAATCGCGCGGTGAATGGTCGGATTTGCGTTCTGAAATCAAACAGCGCATTGCAGCCGGTGCCTCCGATCAGGAAACGATAGCCCTGTGGCTGAGGATTGCGGAGATTTCGCGCGACCAGATCAATGATTTGGAAAGTGCCTTTGATGCCTATGCTGAAATTTTGCAGATCGATGAGTCGGACGAAACAGCGCTTAAAGGCATTGCCGATTTGACGAGTTCCGATTTCGGACCGGAGGTGACGCTGCGCAAGCTTCGCCTCGAACTCAAGTTGGCGGATTCCGCGCGCCGGCCCAACATCATGCTCCAGATTGCATCGCTGCTCAGCGAAGCACTGTCGCAGAACGATGCGGCCTGCGAGATGCTCGAAAAACTCCATGTGGAGACGGGACCGCTGGGCATTGGCTATGAGCCCCTGTGCAGGATGTATGAACGGCAAAGAGCCTGGGCACCATTGGTCAAGCTGATGATGGGGCACGCCGATGCCTTGTCTCAGGAAGGTGACGAGGTCGAAGCCGCTGCCACCCTGAATCAGGCCCTGGCCATCGTCGATGAGAAGCTGCATGAGCCTGAGCTGTCGACGTCGATCATCGAAAGGCTGCGCGCCATCGATCCCGAAAACGAAGAAATCTTTGAGCGATACTGCAAGATTTTGCGATCTACCGAGAATTGGGAGCGCTATGCAGAAGTCATGCAGGAAGTCACGGCCAACGTTCAGACAAGGGGAGCGTCGAGCCGCCAGCGCCATTTCTTCTTCGAGCTGGCGCGGCTTCAGAACCTTGCGATCGGCAAACCCGAAGAAGCCATCAAAACCTACCGAACTATCAACCGCTCCGGCTCGGTTGAACGCAATGCCTATTTGGGCATGGCCACGGTCGCACTCAAGCTTGGCGACATCGATCTCTATCTCAATGCCCTCGATCAGGTGCTGCGTTTGGCTGATCCGGTTTGGGGCGCCATCTACTGCTGCCATATGGCAGAGGTTTGTGACGAAAAAGACAGGCCAACTCAGGTTGCCAACCATTACCGAAGCGCGCGTATGCTGGATCCCAATAATGTGGTGGCTTCCGAGAGCCTTCGCAGCATCGGCCGGCGGCTTAAGAATTGGCGTACGACCTCGGCATTGCTGCCGCTTGAGAATGAACGGCAGCTCTCGTGGGCAGAGCGCAGCGACAAGCTCGTTGAGTTCAGCCTCCGAACCAAAGACATTGACGAAGCCCGTCAATGGCTATGGAAAGCCATCGCCGTCTGCCACGATAACATTCGTGCCTGGCAGGAACTCGCCTTGCTCGAAGCGCGCGCCGGCCGTCATGAAGGATGCTATGGAGCCCGTTTGGGTGCTCTGGGCGCCTTGGAGCGAACGAGCCTGCCCAGCCCGGAAAATGCCCTTCGCAACGCGCAATTCATGCATGAAGTGGCCCTGGCAGCCATTGATTGCGGCAAAGATGCCAGAGCTGAAGGCTGCTACCGAAAAGCCTACAGCATGGCGCCGAATTATGCGCCGGTGGCCATTGCCGTCGCAGATCTTGAGCAGGACAGCGGCAACCTCGACAAGGCCTATGCCATCTACGACGCCATTCTCAAGGACAAAACCGTCACTCTCGATGATAAAACGCGTGCCGATGTGCTCTTCAGAAGGGGCCTGATTGCAAACATCCAGCAAAACTATACCCTTGCCCTGGATGACCTGCGTGCAACCGTCAAGATGACGCCGCTTCACTTCGATGCGCTGACGGCCATTTCCAAAACCTATACCGAAATCCATCAGCCGCTCCTTGCGCTTTTCCATTTGCAGCAAAGCTTGCTGGTGACGCCCGATCATGCCAAACGCCGCGGCAATATTCTCTATGAAATGGGCAAGCTCTGGGGCGATGTCTTTGGTGATGTCGAAGAGGCGGGGATATACTATGAGGGCGCATTGGATAATGGGGCTTCTGATGTCGACCTGGTGGAGCGCAGCCTCGAAATCTATAAGGCAGCCGGGCGCTACCATGAAGCGCTGGAACTGGTCGCTACGCTCACGAAGACGACGACCGATCCGCGCATCCTGTCGAGGCTCTGGTGCACGAGAGGCGAATTGTCAGAGTCGATCTCTACCGATGAAGCCACAGAAGCCTACGACATGGCACTGTCCTATGCGCCAGGTATGCCACAAGTCCTGGACGGCCTGGAGCGCATGCTCGTCGCACGTCAGGAATGGCACCAGCTGGCAGATTTGCTTCGTGGGCGCCTCGAAAGCGAACACTCGCCACAGCAGGAAGCCGACATTCTCATGCGTTTGGCAGACCTCTATGGAACACGACTGGACGATCCAGAAAATGCCTCCGAGATTCTCTATCGCGTGCTCGATTTTTGCCCATCTGCCGAGGTGGTCGAACGCCTCCTCGCAACGACGTCAGCCTCAGATGTACAGCGCAGGATTCCGCTTCTGGAAAAGGCCGTGCGCTTCTGCACGAATCGGTACCAGTATGCCATCGAAATTGCCCAGTATCACCTGGCTCAGGGACGAGAACTTCAGGCGTGGGCCATTTTGTCCCCCCTGCGTGTGCTGCTTCAGGTTGAGCCCGGACTCAAAGAGATCCTCAACGATCTCAAAGGCAAATTCGAGAAGGGCGATGCACTCGTGCTTGACCGTATTGCCAGCGTCCAGCCAAGCTGGACAGATGAACAGTTCGCGATTTTGAATGCCCTCCAGGTGGTGCACGAAAGAATCGGAACACTCGGGCCAAAATCTTTGGATGACATTACCTCGGGGGCTTCGGAAGTGAGCGAGTTTACGCCGAACGGAAAGAGCTTCCACCAGATGCGCGGCCTGCTTGGGATCGAAAATGTGTCGCTGTGGCGCAGCGTCGATCTGCCGGAAGCCATCGTCGTCATCGACGCCGAACCCACGATCGTTTGCATCCGCACGGAAGTCTTCCAGAAAGCCGCCGGCAACGAGCTCCAGTTCTGGCTCGCAAAAGGCCTCGGCATGGCCCACCCGGACGTCCGAACCATCGCTTCCACCCCACTGCCATGGCGCCAGCAACTCGCCAAAGCCATCCTCGCCGCCGCCGGCATCGGTCAAATCGGCGAAGAGGCAGACGAACTCACCACCGCCATTCAATCCAAACTCACCTCCGATGATGTCGCCGAAATCGCCTCGCAGCTCTCGCTCTACGATTCGGACAAACTCCTGGCCGCCGCCGAAACCTTCAGCCGCGACATGCTCGCCCTGAGCGATCTGCTGGGGGCATTCTCGGTCGCAGACATGCGCACCGTCTGGCGCGCCGAATCGCGCATGAACCCATCCATCCCAGAGCAAAGAAGCGTCAAAACCGTGGAAGAAATCAGCGCAGCCATCGAAGCATCCGATACCCTGTCCAAGATCCTGACCTACTACGTCTCTTCGGATTTTGACAAAAATCTCAGCGAATAAATCGTGGGAGCTTGCTCCCACAAAGCCCCCTGCGTAATAGAGACAAGGCATGCCTTGTCTCTACGCGTTTTGGGGGGAGGGGGCCGCGCCCCCTGCGCCGCTATCGCACTCGCCTTATCGGCCTATCGCGGCGTCGAAATGGTGCAGATTCCAGGAAGCAAGGAGGCGTGGAAGGGAGCGTACTTCGTACGTGACCGACCACAACGA
>WQTY01000091.1 GCA_009786045.1 Pseudomonadota bacterium
AGAGTACGCTCCCTTCCACGCCTCCTTGCTTCCTAGAATCTGCGCCATTTGGGCGCCGCGCTCTTGGCTAGTGCAATAATGTGCCTCTTCGTCGTCAGCGGCGTCGTTGTGGTCGGTCACGTACGAAGTACGCTCCCTTCCACGCCTCCTTGCTTCCTGGTATCTGCACCATTTCGACGCCGCGATAAGGCGAGTGCGATAGCGGCGCAGGGGGCGCGGCCCCCACAGACAAAAAATCTTGACACTCATGCAAACTTCTCCTAGAAAGCCGGCTCGTTGCGAGGGTGAGGCAATGCCAAACCTGGCAACGCGGTGTGTGCGAGAGTAACTCAGTGGTAGAGTGCAACCTTGCCAAGGTTGACGTCGCGGGTTCGACCCCCGTCTCTCGCTCCATCATCAAGGCATCCGTAGGGCACATGCGAGAGTAACTCAGTGGTAGAGTGCAACCTTGCCAAGGTTGACGTCGCGGGTTCGACCCCCGTCTCTCGCTTGAAACCTTAAAAATCGTGCGAGAGTAACTCAGTGGTAGAGTGCAACCTTGCCAAGGTTGACGTCGCGGGTTCGACCCCCGTCTCTCGCTTGAAGCCCGGTTAAGCGGGCTTTTTTTTGTACCATATCGATGGTTTTTCCTGGTTTTGCCGGGATGCCATTTTGCGCGGGTAGCTCAGCTGGATAGAGCGTTGGCCTCCGAAGCCAAAGGCCGCGGGTTCGAATCCCGCCTCGCGTACTGTATACTTTGGGCACAAGTCTTGTACGAGTATCTGCTGGCCCGGGCCAACAAGTTTGACATTGATGATGCNGCCATAGAGGTGCTGACTCAAAATGTCCTGTCGACGGGCCTGGATCGGGGACGTACATGGCAAAAGCCTCAAAAAAACCGCCGGCTCCGGCTGCATGTTGTTGCTTCGGGCGTGCGAGTCATACAAACCTTCGAGTGCACAGATGCAGGTGATCCCCCGGAAGCCCTCATCATGCAGGCCATGCAGAATGCATCGCACAGCGCACGGCTGTCTGCCGCATGGTCGACGCCAAAAGAAGTCCCCGGGCTAAAAGCACTTCTGCTGCACGGCCTGACCACCGATCCAGCACAGGTGCGCTCGCCTGCGGCGGTCGCCAAAGACACCCTTTCTCCCTTCCTCGAAGGTGAACGCAAGGGATTGACACGGATAAGCAAAGAAGCATCGTTTGAAGCTGTGTGGACGGATAGTTGTACACAGGCAGACATTTATTTTGCAGATGCTTTTGAGAGCCGGTTCTGGCGCGAGATTAAGCTGACCCAAACGCTTGAGACACCACAATGCCGCTTGAGGCTGCCTGCCTTTGTGGCCGAGAGCGAGGCTGATCTGAATCAGGCTTTGTCCTCCAGGCTGATCCTGCGAGTCAGTGACGTAGTCGAAAGGCAGCTGGCTCAGGCCAGAGCAAACGAGGCAGCCTGTGACGGTTCCGGCATCATTCTTGGGCCGTGGGCAGCGGCTGTGCTGCTGCACGAAACTCTGCACCTTGGGCTTGACCCCATTTTGTCTTCTGAAACACTCGTACTGGACAGATCTCGCTGTCTCGGAAATTTGCCCCGATCCGAGGGCACATGCCTGAACCTGGCACTGCATACCAGAGAGAGCGCGGACACGGCGATTGAGCAGCTTATTTTAAAGGTTCCACCGGGTACAGTCTTTGTTGAAGCCCCTATTCACTGGGCAAGGCGAAATCACCACCACCTTGATGTCACTTTTGCCTGTGCGCATGACATCGCTCATGATCAGCCCTCAACCTACTATCGCCATCCACGTCTGACTTTTGACCTGAGGACGATTTGGCATCATGTTCAAGGCGCTGCGACGCCTGAGCGTCGGGTAAATCTGCCATGCGGCAATGATTCGGCAACACTTCAGGTGCCCCACCTCTATCTCCGCCAACGCCCGGAACCTGTGGGATAACACCTGTCCCGAGCCATTTGCGGCAAATTCACTATGCAGCCGGGCCAAGGTAAATCGCGAGCAACCTGAGGAGAATGGCAGCACAATGTTTTTGGAAATAACCCGATATCATGTAAATAGTCTCAGCCTTGATTTGAAAAATGGCATAAGACCGTTTTCAGATTAAGTGATTACACAAGCAGAATGCTTCTCCCCTGCACACTTTGCAGGGTATGTCGCCACAAACAATAATATTTTGCCCTTCATCCAAAGCGATACGAAGTATCGCAGGGGGTGTGGGGGAGCACGTTCCCCCACACAAAAAAGGCTGAGGAAGAAAACATGCGAGTCGTCACTTTGGGAACTGGTTACGTTGGCTTAAACACGGCCGTCGCCCTGGCTTACCTCGGACACAGTGTCAGAGGCGTGGATGTCGATATTGAGAAGGTCAGCAAACTAAAGCAAAAGCAGGCGCCGATCCGGGAGGCAGGTCTGGATGCCCTCCTTTCACTGTCGCTGGATTTGACGTTTACGACGGATTTGGCCAGTGTCATTGAGGATGTAGACGTCATTTTTATTGCCGTTGGGACGCCGTCCCTGCCCAATGGCCATGCGGATCTGTCCTACGTGCATGCTGCGGCAAAAAACATTGCCGAGTGCCTTTCGCCCCGCCGGGATGTGACGATCGTTGTCAAATCCACTGTACCCATCGGGGTCAACACCATGCTTGAGCGGCAAATCCGCGAACACATTTCCCGGCGCGGTGAGTGTGTGGATTTTCTGCATTTTGCTTCCAACCCGGAGTTTTTGCGCGAAGGCTGTGCCCTGAGCGATATGTTCTATCCCGACCGCATCGTGATTGGCACGCAGGATGACAAAGCACATGCCATGCTCTCCGAACTCTATGCCCCGATTCTGTCCCAATCCTTCCCTCCCCCAGACGGCATCAGCATTCCCAATCCTCGCCCTCAATCTCAATGCCTGCGAACGGATCAGACTTCGGCCGAAATGATCAAGTACGCTTCGAACGCTTTTCTGGCGACAAAGATCAGTTATATCAATGAACTTTCTGGCCTTTGCGAGAAATTGGGTGCGAATATTTCTGATGTCAGCCTTGGGATGGGCATGGATCATCGCATTGCGCCCTATTTTCTGCGCAGCGGCCTGGGGTGGGGAGGCTCGTGTTTTCCGAAGGACACGCTTGCGCTTTTGGGGATAGCTTCCGAGTATGACTATTCACTCCCCATCGTCGAAGCGGCCATTGCGGTGAACGAACGCCAGAAACATCGGATCGTTCAAAGTGTGCTGTCTGCGCTGAAGGTCGTGCGCGGCGCGCGCGTGGCGTTATTGGGGATAACATTTAAACCCAACACGGATGACGTCCGTCACTCACCGGCGGTCGATTTGGCGCGCCATTTGACCCGGCTTGGCGCCAGAGTTTTCGTCCATGATCCCGTTGGGTTGGCGAATGCTCGCCGGGTCTATGCTGAAGAGGGGTTTGATTTTTGCGATACCGCCTATGAGGCGGCCGAGGGGGCCGAGGCCATCATGATAGCCACGGATTGGGCAGAGTATCGTTCGCTCGACTGGAGAAGGATTCTGGAAAGCCTTGCCCAGCCTCACCTCTTTGATGCCCGCAATCTTCTCGATCGGAATGCGATGCTGGCGCTTGGGTTTAAGTATTATGGATTTTGATTTTGGCAGGCGTGATCGCAGATGTTTCGCATGCTGTGCTCACGCTTCAGAGTGAATAGCCGCACATTTGTGCAAAACTGTGAATTTTCACAGTGTAAACGCGAATTTCGATGGCATGGCATTCGCATGGCGGTTGTGATTGTGCATTGAGTGTGGCATGGTGTTTTGGCCATTTTTTCGTAAACCGTTTGTTTGGGAGAAATCGATGAATGTCATTCAGTTCTTCTTGGGTCTGGCTCTGCTTGTGAGTCCTGTCGTTGCGCTGGCGCAGACCCAGGATACGTCGTCAGCGTCAGCGAGTGTGCAGGTTGCAGATGTTTCGGATGCATCGAAGGTACTTCCGTCCCAGGCGAGGGAGAAATTTGCATCCATGCGTTCGGATCCGGATCCGGCGCAGCTCGTGCGCAATGCGCATTACTGGGTATCGAACGAGGACTCGCACTTTGTCTGGCGTCCGCATATCCAGAACATGGGCGGGGTACTTTCGGGCGTTGGGACAGACCAGATTTATCTTTTGGCAGGTTGGAGCCGTCCGGCGGTCATTGTGCCGCTCGATTTTGATCGCAAGATTCGCGACCTTCATTTTGCCTATGGTGCGGCCTTCCTTGCAGCAGAGACGCCGGAGGCCTTTTTGGCACTTTGGACGAAGAATGGCGCAAAGGATATGAAAGCGGCGATTGACGCAGCTTTCCCTGCTGAGGCAAAAATCATTCACGATGCCTACAAGACGGCTCAGAGCACTGTGAATACGCGCCTTCGTCGCGTCATCAAGCAATACAAGGCACTTGACATTCCCACTTTCCTGACGGATGAAAATGAGTACAGGGCTATTAGACAGCTGTGGCAGAATCAGCGAGTTTTTCCGATTTGCGGCGATTTAACGGGTAACCGTGCGATGCTGGATTTGGCTAAGGCACTTGAGGAAACGGGGTTGAAGCTTACGATTTTGTACCCCTCCAATGCCGAGCATTACTTCAGCTATGGGCCGGAATACCGCCGCAACATTTTGGCACTGCCGTTTGCAAACAATGGTTTGGTGCTGCGCACGCGGCAGATGGGTTCGCTTGGTCTTGCGGCCGAGGGCGATTACCACTACAACATGCAGTCGGGTGAGAATTTTAAGATCTGGCTTAAGACGACGCGGATTAATGATCAGCATTCGATGCTGAGGCGTCGATCGAAGACGAGTACGACGGGATTGTCAGTTTTAGACATCGTGCCAGATCCGTCTGACAAGCCGCCAACCATTGCGGCGATGCCATAGGCGTTTTGACAGCCGGGAATTGGGAGCAATTTGGATTATTTGTTTGGGAGAAATCGATGAATGTCGTTCCGTTTTTCCTGGGTCTGGCCCTGCTTTTGAGTCCTGTCGCTGCGCTGGCGCAGGCCCGGGATACGTCGTCAGCGTCAGCGGGTGTGCAGGTTGCAGATGTTTCGGATGCATCGAAGGTGTTTCCGTCCCAGGCGAGGGAGAAATTTGCATCCATGCGTCCGGATCCAGCGCCTGAGCAACTTGTGCGAAATACGCATTATTGGGTATCGAATGAAAATTCGCACTTTGTCTGGCGCCCGTATATCCAGAATATGGGCGGAGTGCTTTCGGGTGTGGGGACGGATCAGATTTATCTTTTGGCGGGTTGGAGCCGTCCGGTAGTCATTGTACCGCTCGATTTTGATCGCAAGATTCGCGACCTTCATTTTGTCTATGGCGCGGCCTTCCTTGCGGCAGAGACGCCAGAGGCTTTTCTGGCGCTTTGGACAAAGGATGGCGCAAAGGATATGAAGACAGCGATTGATGCTGCTTTCCCTGGTGAGGCAAAGATCATTCACGATGCCTATAAGAAGGCTCAGAGCACCGTCAATAACCGTCTTCGTCGTGTCATCAAACAATACAAGGCACTTAACATCCCCACTTTCCTGACAGATGCAGATGAGTACAGAGCCATCAGGCAGCTGTGGCAGAACCAGCGAGTTTTTCCAATTTGCGGCGATTTAACGGGCAACCGTGCGATGCTGGATTTGGCGAAGGTGCTTGATGAGACGGGATTAAAACTTACGATTTTGTATCCTTCCAATGCCGAGTATTACTTCAGCTACGGCCCGGAATACCGCCGCAATATTTTGGCACTGCCGTTTGCAGACAATGGCCTGGTGCTGCGCACGCGGCCATTTGGTGATTGTGCCAAGAACAACTACCACTACAACATTCAGTCGGGTGAGAATTTTAAGATCTGGCTTAAAACGACACGGATTAATGATCAGCACTCAATGCTGAGGCGTCAGTCGAAGACGAATACCACGGGTCCGTCGATTTTGGACCTCGTGCCGGATCCGTCTGACAAGCCACCGGTCATTGCGGCGACGCCGTAGGCGTTTTGCCTGCAGGGAGAACCTATGCGTATTCGGGAGCGATTTGCTTTATTGTTATCTCGGCTTCGGGGCGAGAAGGAATTCCGACGAGAGATAATGCCACTTCGAAAGCAGGAGAACGTTGGTGTGCTGGCGGCAGAGGCTGGTACATTGGGTGAGGAGGCTTTTCCGCTTCGCGTGCTCTTTGTGTGCAGCGGGAACATTTGCCGCTCACCCTATGCGCATGTTGTTTTTGAACGTCTGGCGAAAAAATATCACCGCGAAGTGTTGGTGTGTTCGGCGGGCACACTGCGTTTGGTGGGTCGTCCTGCAGCACCGCTTACGATTCGAGTGGCGGCTGAACGCGGTGACGACCTCGAAGCGCACAGGAGCACGGCCTTATCGAAGCTTCTCGTAGAAGCTTCGGATGTCATTTTTGCTATGTCTCCAGAGCATCGCGAAGTGATGATGAAGCTTTGCCAGGATACGCCCGGGATTGAGCGCCGGATTGTCATGCTGGGCAGCTGGCTTTCTCCCCCCGAGCACGAAATTGTCGACCCCATGGGCAAGCCCTATGAAGTCTACCAGCGCGTGGCAGCTGAAATTGAGACGGCTCTGGAGCGCTGGTTTGAGGCGTTCGAAGCGCGGGATGCCAGGAACGCGAATACGGATGCTTGATGGACTGGCGAACAGACGAACGGGCGAACGCAGTTCGCCCCTACAGAGACTGGTCCCTCCGAGCGGGGCGTTGCGGGGCCGGCGACTGAGGCCCCGCTCTTGGGGGTAGACGCGTATTGCCGCATGCGGCAATAGCGGCGCAGGGGGCGTGGCCCCCTCTATATAGTTGCCAGTTACCAGTTGCCAGATTAGCTCCAGTCTGGACACCGGACACTGGACACCGGCCGTTAGTTACCAGTTGCCAGTTACCAGATTAACCCTGGATCTGGCTTGGGCGCATGGCGAGGCCTGCCTGATGCCTGAGGATGAGATAGTCCTCGCTGAGGGCAAAAGCGATGAGCTCTGGGATGCGCCTTGATTTGGCGAAACGTGCAGCCAGATAGGACGGATTGGCTTTGTCCGGGTTCCAGCCATCGGCGACAAGAAGCTCCGGGATCGAAGCTGTGAGTGAGCCAGAGAAGAGGAGCCCTGCGCGATCCGCTGTGGCGTAGAGGAGATCTGCCCATTTGCCGGCAGCGCTTTGGTGGAGATTTTCAGCGCCGACTTCGTCGATAAGGCGAGAAACTTCTCGATGCGTTCCACGCAGGAAACCCTTGCCGACGTTTTCGGCGGCTTCGACGGTGTAGGCATCTGTTCCGCTTATGCCTCGCCCGTGGATGGTATAGTAAATGCCATCCAGGATTCGCCAGACCGCATTTGGCTCGAAAAAGACCATGCGTTCAATGCCGGTCCACAATAAGCCTGCGGCGTAGCCTGCCCAGTGCCGCTGTGAATCCTGCTTCATCGTTTCCCAGGTATCCGCTGAAATCCAGCAGTCACCATTAAAAACCGTAGGAACAGGTGATGTATCATGCCCATAGAAGCCCTTGATGCTGCTTCTGCCAAAGGCGGTTCCGACAGTCGCAAACAGATCGTTGATCAGCTGAGAACGCACGCGCCCCCCGCCGAGATGGGTGCGTTTGGGCAGAGCGTCTTTAAAGCACTCGCTGAGAATCGGCATGGCCTCGTGCAGGATGGGCTGGATTGGGCGAAGATCCTTGTGGACGAAGTGCGTTTGAAGAATGGTTTCTCCCAAAGGCCGGGCATCCATGAGTTTGGGCCGGACAGACTCGTTTTCGAGGTGCAGGTTGGCTTCAGGCACAAAAACCGAAGCCAGCTGGCGCAGGATCCGTGCTCTGTCATGGGCATCATTTCGCCGGCAGATATCGAGTGCGGCCCGATAGATGTCGGTCTGGAAGGGATCATGGACGAGGAGCTGGCAGAACTCAAGA
>WQTY01000092.1 GCA_009786045.1 Pseudomonadota bacterium
TTCGTCGAAAACTCGCCACAAAGAACCCATTCAGCGTGAATTGTGGCTCGGTGACATTCGCGAATCGCGTTGCTCGCCGCATCCTTTCGATGCCAGTGCCCATTTGTTCAATGTAGTCGATGCGATAGAGCATGCTGGAAATGACTGAATTTCTGGAAATGCTCAGTTTGCCGAAATTTTTATCGTTTATACCCTTGCATACGCCACCAGGACTCACGATATCTACGCGATCATCGAATATTTCGACCATGACGCGCGCGCCTTTTTCGAAGTAATTGCGATGGCAAACCGCGTTCACAATGGCTTCGCGCAATGCCTCTTCTGGCAGTTCCCAAATATTCTCGCGCTGCAGTGATTTGATCCGAAAGCTCACATTCAAATGGCGTTTCAAAAAGGCGACAGCCGCATCTATATTGCTTACGATATCGTCGTTGAACTCTTTCGCGTCGATAATGATTGCCTTGTCAACGCCCTTGAACAACGCACACACAACGCCAGCATGTCTGAATTTCACGTCTATGCTGTTTTTTCTAAAAAACAATGCGCCTGCGTTAGTAAAACACAGTGTTTCGCCAACTCTCGCGGCACAATTCAAGTTTTCCAAAATCGTTTCTTTGTCTAACACATTGGATATGCCAGCCTTTCGGACATAGAGCGCGTAAGCAGACTCATCAAATTTATCACTCACAGGCAAATCTTTGCGAACGATCTCATCGTATCGAACCTGTTCTTCATTTTGAAAAAACTCAACAATGCTATCTCGCTCAAGTTTCTGCGAATTGGGACCTGTTCGAAGAAAAAACCCCTTCGCACAAGCATAAGGCTTGTTCGTCCCTTCTGGCACAGTCACAACGACGATGTTTTCATGCACCGAAACTTCCACATCCAATCGCGGCTCGATCTGATTGACAGTGTCCTGAATACGTGAACGCGCAGAATTGCTCGTGTCTGTACCAACGATTTGCCCATCATCACCCACACCGATGAAAATCCGCCCACCCGATGCATTGGCAAAAGCACACACCTCCGAAGCCAACGACTTATCCGCTGTCTCTTTGAATTCTATACAACTGCTCTCACCCTCAGTGAGAATGGCGGCAAGATTTGTGAACAATGTGGTCGCTCCTTAGGGTCGGTTGTTAAGGACTTTTTGTGTGACGCGCCCTATCTCCCAAGTCTCCCTCTCTGAGGGAGATGTCTGCGACAGCAGACAGAGGGTGCTGGTCGATACGGGCGCGGTCGCCGCTATTCGCCCTGCGGGACGAATACGCGGCGACAAAGCAAACGATGGACTGTGTGGCTCTAGCCGACGAGCGTCGCGCATAGAAAGACCTCTCATGTGATACGCTGATAACAATAACTGTTCATATACATTGACTCTGGCGCGATATCAATTTCCCCATCGCACCACGTGACAACACCATGCTCTATGGTAACATCACTAAATATCTTTTCGTCTGCCAGTGGCTTAAATGCTTCCTGAACCAATAGTTGTGACGCATCGTACAAACGAAACTCGCCTGTACTAAACTCTAACAACATCATCATGTCATCCAACACTTTGACGCTGGCAATTTTGATATCATCTATGAGTTGTCCCGCATAAGCAATGCCATCTACAATATACATACTGTTACCCTTTACAGTGGTCTAATTTTGCTAAATTGCTCGCCTCGAACCGCCTTGTTCCAAGCCGCATACGCCTCATCCTCGTGCAAAGCAAGCCATCCAACGACCATTTTTAGTTGTTTATAGGGCAGTGAGCCCGAAAGCAACTCGCCGTCTATGGCAATGCTTGCGCAATACTCACCATAATATACATGAACATGTGGTTTGTTATGTTGCGCAATATCGTTGTACAGCAATTTGATGATGATTCCATAGAATCGCGATAACTCTGGCATAGTCTTTTCCTTGCATTATGTCTGATTTCTAACTTTATAGAAACCTACCTGTTTTGAGTTTATGTTCTCATCGGATGTCATCATCGGAAATCCGCGACTGAAAATCGCATTGATTATATTAAAAATTTCATTCTCACTGTAACCAATTTCGCGTAAAACTATGCAGTAGTTCAGCCACTCAGTAGTCAAATAATCCAAACTTATCCAATTATACACCTCTTCTCTCATATTACCGTGCGCGAAATTGTTTCGCTGTTTTTCAATTCTAGGTGGGAGTTCATCTATAATTGTTTTGAATTCCAGAAACACAAGAGATTTCATATTATTCTCACAGTCTACCCATTCCCCAATAACAGGCGAATAAAGCCAACTGGTAAACTTTGAGATAACGTTTTCGAACTGTTTAAGGGAATGCCTGAGTTTTGTAGAGAGGTTGATTGACAAATGCTTAATCCCCTTACGAATGAAGCTCAGATGCTTGCATTGCTTTGAATTATATTTCTTGCCTTTGGATAATGATTCTAAGGCACTTAAGCAATCTTCAATTACTTCAGATTTTTTGGAATCCGGCTTAATATCCATGTATTCATTGGCATTCCACTCAAATGCCGCTGTAATCAATAGCAATCTACCAATGGTATAACGAGAACGCTCTTTTGAGGAACAAGGAATATGAGCGGTGTACAGTTTATTTTCAGAAATAAATTTGAATAAATCTGATATTTTTGTCTCTAATAATCTATATAAGTTATGGTTTAATCTATTATAGTCATCGCTTTCCTCTGCTTCTTGTATGCGTTCATTATTGAAAGAAAGAGTATTTATACACTTTATATATTTTTTTTCTGATTCTGGAGGCAAATCATGTAGGATAGGATCAAAGGTGTCTTCACGTTCCGTGAGCAACACAACTTTACCCAAATATACGTTGGTACGGTAGTAGACGAATGCAAGAAATTTTTTCACAATCTGATACAACTGAACAAGTATATCAATATCTCTGGTTTTTTTGAATTCCAACTTCAAGATTGAACACATTTTTACAGGCGTCTCGCCTGCTGGCCATCCCGCTCCAAAATTAACAAACAATGTTGCATTCACCTGCATGCTGTTGAAGTCAAACGAGAAGTGTTTCGCATTTTCTTCGCGTGAGATGAATTCCAGTTTATGTTCTGCCATTACACTCTGAAAACAATTGTCTTTCAGAGCGAAATCTGTTGGGTAAAAATGGCTCAACTCCTTACACGAAAAACTCATGCTACTGAACATTGGCTCGTCATCTTGCAGAACTAGACACAATTCAACCACGCATGTTGATATATTCCCGATAGGTATTCTCCCAGTAGATACAAGTGGATCATCTTGAAATGGAAGTCGATGCATAAAAAATACAATCGTCTCGCCACTCTTCGTAATATTTCCTGCTACATATTTACGATCCGTGGTAAACTTTGGGCATGGTATGGATATGTATTTAGGAAATTTTTCATCTACAAAGAGGAAGTCTCTGCTATAGACGCTGAGCTTGCCATCTTCGTATTCATAGGGCATCCAGCAATTAGCACTTTGTATATAAACGTTGCCTGTTATCATTATTGCCTCACAATCTCACCAATATGCAACGACATGTTGCTATTTGATTCTTACTCCCTCTCTCAAATATCGCAGCCACAAACTCGTCGAAAACATTTTGCTCAACCAGTCGCGGAACATGCTCCATGGTCACCAGCTCTGGTGACAGTTCGCCCACGAGCCTCGAAAAATGCCGCAGAAGCCACCAACGCTTGTCAGATTCAGTCGCCTTCTGATTGTAGGTTGAAAATGTCTGGCATGGCGCACAGCCAGACAGGAGTCTAATGCCGTTTTTTCTGCAATGGCGTCCAAGCTCACTGGCCTCTAGCATTTCTACCGATTTGAGCAAAAACTTGGCACTATTGTTGGCATCATAGGGATACTCACAAGCTGGGTCAATATCGACACCAAGGCACACATCAATACCGGCCTTCATGAGGCCATGTGTGAGTCCTCCTGCGCCACAAAACAAGTCGATAGCATCTATCTTCCGCTTTGGCTTCGCACCAGTTGTAACCCCATTGGTCTTCATTGATATCGAATCCTCGCCTGCATCGTTCCTGAACAAATTCTAGTCACCAGAGAGCAGGAAGGTCGTCTGAACTGGCGCTTGCCCTGCGGGATCACACATGAATCAGACGAGAATCCGCTCTCTCAGCAGCTAATTGTACCAAGATTTTGCCATTTGTGACGAAAAAGCCGTCACAAATGGCAGGCAACGTCACACCTTTGCTCTCCACAGGCAATGCGTTGTAGGGGCAACCCTTGCGGTTGCCCTTCGCAGATCATGCGGGGCGAACTCTGTTCGCCCGATCTATATCAGGGTTTCCCGAGCGGGGCGTTGCGGGGTGTCCCCGCACAGGGGGTAGACGCGTATCGGCACGCGGTTGTCCGCGTGCCGAAAGCGGCGTAGGGGGCGCGGCCCCCCTCACCAGAGCGTTTTTAGTTTAAGTGACAACAGCGTTTCTTCTATTTGCAAAGCGAGAAATGCCGCTCAAGAATAACATTTTGCCCTTTACCCACAAGCGATACGCAGTATCGCAGGGGGTGTGGGGGAGCAATGCTCCCCCACAAAAAAACAAAAAACTCTACTTATTCAACCCCTCGGCCCATTGTTTGATTTTGGGGTAGGGGGAGTCGAGCGCAAGGAGGCGATACTTTTCGGGCTGCCAGGCCACGCCAACGCGCAGGGCGGATTTGGCGAGGGATTCGCTGTCCATTTCGAGGGCGTGGTGCAGAAATGCGTCTCGAATATCGGCGTCGACTTTTGACCATTGCAAGTCGAGTTTGTCGACGAGAATGGCCGCTGAGCTTGCGTGTGTGATGGGCCAGTTGGCGGCGGCCTTGAGGAGGTTTGTGAGTTCGCCTGCCTGCACCAGCCAGGCGATGGCATCGTGGCGAACTTCCGAGCGCATTTTCAGAAGCGAAATGGCGTAGATTTTTTCTCCTTCGAGACATCGCATGAGCCGTGCTTTGAGGATATCTTTCGGGAAGGCTGACGTTTGCAGAATCGTCTGGAGCGGCGTCTGGATGCCCTTGATGTCGAGCGCAGGCCAGCCGAGGAGGCCAAGAACGACCCCGAGATAGAGTTCGATGTCGTCCTCAAGGTTGGCGGCAGCGATTTCTGCAATGAGGCAGGCGTCATCCCAGCGAATGCTGAAGTTTCCGTCGCGGCCGGGCTGGGGCGTGCCACTCAGTGCCCAGACAAAATTCTCCCAGTCCTGACGCGAAATGTCGTCGTAGCTGTCGAGATAGAGGAGAATCTGCGTGAGGTAACTGGCCACGGGATAACCCGAACGACAATGCAGGCAGGCCAGCGCGTCTTTTGCAAGCGCGCGCAAATCTTCATTCGGCAAAAGCAGCGATGCACAGTAAAAGACCTCTCCCACAAATCCGCCCTGTGTCGACATCAGATCGAGCGGCAGGAGCGCGTAGCGATCCGCGATAGACTCAAGGTGAGACATCTGAGCAGAATTCAGGTGCAGGTGAAGCCGCTTCTCGGCGATGATCTCGACTTTTTCCCGGGCCGAAGCTGGCAATTTGGCGAGGAGATCGGAGAAACGTCGGCGTTCCTCAGGATTTTCGGAGATAAAGAAGGGCGTGATGCTCTGAGGATTAAGCCAGTCAATGCGCTGATGGTTTGGCAGTGCGAGATCGCAGCCCTGGCCCACAGACCCCGTATCTTCGCTCTCCTCCTCTGACATGCTCTGAGAGGATTCTTCCTTTTGAGTTTGTGGCGACACGCCGCCCTGAGTATGACCCTTTTTGCTTTGGTAGTCCTGCATTAACCCGGAAAGAAGCGGGTTGTTGCCTACCATCTGCTGAAAAGCAGGATTGTTCATGCTCTCAGCAATCTGCTGCTGCATCTCCGGTGTTTTCGACATCTGGTCGAGTTCGCCTAATAGCTCTGGATGCTGAAACAACTCCCCAATGAAGGCCATCGGATTGTTCTGGAACTTGTCTAGTCCGCCGAGCTTGTTGATCATTCCAAGAATGGTGGATTCTATGCTGTCCTTTGTCATGGTCTTGCCTCATAAGCGAGAATATGGACGGCTGCGAGAAGCGCCGCCCAGGCCGGAAAAACTTGCACACGAAATCTTTAGCCCACGACCAGCTTGATATTCGGGACGAGGGCCATGTTATAATCCGTCACCGTCACAAGCACAATGTAGCCTGCTTCCGCCTCCTTTTCCTTTTCTTTATAGATCCCGGTGTTACGGAGAATGGCGGGCAGAAAAACCCATGGCTGCCGGATAACTTCTTCTTCGACGAGTATGGGCAATACCGCCCAATACAGACTCATGCGCGCACAAATCCTTGGCTTCGTACTCATCGCCAAAATCGGCGCGTGCGGGCGTTCTGTGGAAACCATTCGGCATGTCTCGCCCGTATTGGAGCACACGGCCATGGCTTTGGCATTGAGTTCGCGCGCCATCTGTGCCGCAGAGCGAGAGAGGCCCTCAAAGATTTGAGTCGACATCGTTGCTCCACGCTCGGCCAGTTCTTCATGGGTGACCAGTGACAGGAAACGATCTGCCTGAGATTGATAGGCCTCGATCATGCGCACAACGCGATCCATCGTTCGAACGGCTTCTACCGGAAAACGCCCCACGGCCGTTTCTCCCGAAAGCATCACCGCATCTGCGCCGGCCATTGCTGCCCAGGCCACATCTGTCACCTCGGCACGTGTCGGCGTGCTCATGCCAATCATGGATTCAAGCATCTGTGTCGCCACGATGACCGGCTTGTTGGCTTCGATGGCCATGCGTGTAAGCTCTTTCTGGATGAGCGGGATTTCTTCGGCCGACATTTCGACCCCAAGATCTCCGCGTGCAATCATCAGGGCATCCGATATTGCAAGGATTTCGCCAATATTTTCAAGTGCTTCTGGCTTTTCGATTTTTGCAATGATGGGAATGTCGGCGCAATTCGTACCAAGAAACTGCTTCAATTCTTCAATGTCTGCTGCGCTCTGCACAAACGACAGCGCCAGATAATCCACCCCAAGCTCGCAGGCAAGCGCTGCATCTTCCCTGTCTTTGGCCGTAAAGGCAGGAGAAGAAATTTTAACATTGGGCAGGTTAATGCCCTTGCGATCTGACAATTCGCCGCCACGAATGACCGTGCATGAAATTTCCGTGTCTTCGACGGCATCTACGCGTACCGAACGTGTGCCATCGGCCATCAGGATGATGTCCCCGCGCTTAACGTCTTTAGCCAGATGCTCGTATTCACAGGGAATCAGCTGCGCCGTGCCCGGGACTTTGCGCACAGTCAGTGTGACCTGGGTCCCTTCGATCAGCATAATCGGGCCGTCCGGGAAAAATCCCACGCGAATCTTTGGACCGCAAAGATCCCCAAAGACGCCCACGTGCTTTCCGCTGCGCGCGATGGCTTCTTTCACCAGCCGAAAACACTCTCTGTGGGATTCGTGCGTGCCGTGCGAAAAATTCATGCGAAAAACATCGACACCTGCCTCAATCAGCGCATCCAGAATGGCTGGTGCTGTCGAAGATGGACCAAGCGTCGCCACAATCTTTGTGCGGCGGAAAGTCAAAAGTTCGTTTTTAAATTCAAGTCGTTGCTTCATGGTGACTCCGTGATGACGAAACAAAACAGGCAATCGGCTGCATATCCTATATGAACCCGACGAATGCAATCAGAAACTGGAAACTAACGGGAAGGGTGGGGGCAGCGCCCCCTGCGCCGCTATCGGCCACAAACCCCCGTCGCCTGCGGCGCCACCCCCTTTGTGAAAGGGGGCGTGGCCGATACGCGTCTACCCCCATAGCGGG
>WQTY01000093.1 GCA_009786045.1 Pseudomonadota bacterium
ACAGATTTTTCGTAGGGGAACCCGTTCCCCCCCACACCCTTGCATGCCTGGAAAAAAAGCCCGCGCCATGGGCGCGGGCTTTTTTGGATGGGAATGAACCTGAGCGGTTCGGGTTACTTGGTTTGGGTGTTGGCGTCAGCGTAGGCTTGGGCATTCTGTTGGATGGTTGCCCAGGATTGTGGCTCAACTCGCCGGATGAGTTCTTTTTCCAGGTTGTAATCGCGCCCGCTCGTCGCATAGCCATCGGAATCTTCGTGGAAGTTGAATCGGACTGTGCTCGTGCCGTCGTTGTTGACATAGCCGGCCACGAGGTAGCGGCGTCTTGCGTTGCTGCCGACACGGCCCCATTCTGTCTCAATGACATAGCCGCCGCCTGAGTCGCGAACCTGGTAGCCGTGCGTGAACAGTAGAGCGCGTGCTTCTGCCCAGACGCGGGCAAATTCTGCCGTGTAGACGTAGTCTTCGACCTGGCTGAGGATGTATCGGTTTTTGTATTGTGCATGTCTCGCGCCTGCACAGCCAAGAGAACCCAGTGCCAGGGAGGCCAGGAGAAGCATAAGGAGCAATGAGACCTTGTTGAAAGATAATTTCATGATGTTTTCCCTTTGAGTGTTGGGCGCAAAAGCGCGCGTATGATGACGTAGCCAAATGGTATGCCAATAATATGCCATCAGTGTAATAAAAAAACGCTGAATTTGTCAAAGGGTAGAAGGTCGTCAAGAAAATCTGTTCGACAGACTACTTGTGATGCGTGCCGTTCGGTGTTAGATAGTCTGTTGCTGATCTCCGTGTTGGTCAATTGATTTTCAGGCACAAATGGTGAGATGTTAACGATGCTCGGTCGCTTAGTTGAGAAGATGAAAGGAGGGGGGAAGTGCGTGTCAGGAACGAGTTATCTTGGCGGGTATCTTGAACGGGTATGCAGTCGTTATGCGGGACGTTATTTGAGCATGAAGGCTCAGAATGACGACACAGATGCGCTGGATGTCCTGGCTCAGATGCTGATTTCGGAGATGGGGACGGGGGAAGTTGACGCTTCGGCGGCACGGGCATTTTTGTCGATTCTCATTGAGAATGATCACCTGCCCATGCAGTGCCAGCTCAATGAGTCGGAGCTTGGGACGCTTCGGGATTTGCTGCTTGGCTATTTTAGCGGTGCAGCCAATATCAATGACAAGGGTGCCCAGGTGCTGTCTCTGATTGAGCGCAAGTTCGGCAATGGGGATTTTTCTCAGGCCAAGATTTTGCTTCAAATTTTTGAAACCAACGAGGAGACGCGGCAGAACAACGAGCGTAACCTTTACTACGAGGAAATGATCATTCGCCTCGACATGGGCCCGAACCGTCCGAAGGCAATTGGCGGCGGTGGGACGGTTCCGAAATTGTCCGGCACGGCTTCTGAAGAAGAAGCGATACGGTATTTCCAGAGCCTGGTGAGTGAGGGCGGGATACGTTTTTATCTGTATTTGCGAGATCCTGAGGAGGTTTTGCGCTGGCAGAATGCGCTTTCCTCCTTGCACGCAGGCGTTCAGGAATACTTGTTGGACTATATCCCTGTGATTCGCTGGCGAATGGTTGGGATGTTGGAAGAATCGCTGATGGCGCAGATTGGCCGCCATATGACATTCGAAATGCTGAGGCGTCATGTTCAGAGCAAGCTGCGGATGTGTTACTTTTTGCTGCTTGCCAGTGGCTGTACCGGACATGAGTGGTTTATCTTCTCCTTTACGGAGTGGAGCAGGAAACACTTTGACGTGGATGTGCGGGAAGTGTTCCCGGTGCTGCATCGCAGCGGCGTCGTGGAAGGGATGTGTTTGCAGGAGGTTTTGGACATCGTGACGGATCGTTTTTATGGCAGTGCAATGAATCGCATTGTCGTGCGGCCGGATGTGCTGGAAGAGGCCTGTCATTCGGCGCTTCAGACGATATCGGAGAGTGATTTTGGCCAGGTTTCTTCTGGCAACTATAGCCTTGGTGACTTTATCCTGGATGCGCTTTTGCCCTTCGACTATGTGTCGCCTGCTTTTGCCTATCGTTTGTATGCCATGATGTAGATGTAGAGGATAATGAAGGGGGGCAGTGATGAAGAAGAATAGCTTTTTTGTGTGGCTCTTTTTTGTTTTTTTTGCATTTTCGGCGCTGGGATGTCAGCTCGTGTTTGAGCCGGAGTCGACGGCTGTGACGCGCCTTTTGTCGAGCTTTCCGATGGGAGAGTTTCGCTATGTCCGTCAGATGTGCGATGGCGAGGATGTTTGCGCGAAGCTTGGTCGTTTGGGCGGAGTCATTGCGTCGGACTGGTATAATGCACGCAAGGGATTTTTTGAGATCACCCAGGTAGAGCAGGTTGAGGAGTCTGGGCAATCCTATGTTTATGTGAATCTTCGGCTTCCGGCGAGTGGTTCTCAGCCGGAAACCATGTTGCGTCTGGTTTTTGAGATGGAGCGGGTGAAGCTTCGCTGGCGGATTTATGCGATCGATGGGATCGATGAGTTTTTGCGTCGTGCTACGCATGCCCGGGGGATATCGTGAGGGGGCGTGTGTGAGAATTTTTTGGAGAATCGGTGCTGGGTGCGATATAGTCTGTGGGTATGCCCATTGTGGCAGTGAATGTATATTTTTTGTGTCGAGGTAAGCTATGTCCGAAGTGCGTCCTATCATTCTCGTGGCCGATGACGATCCGGATTTGCGTCGTCTTGTTCGTCTCCATCTTGAGACGGCATCCTACGAAATTTTAGAGGCCAATGATGGTGCGCAGGCGCTGGAGACGATATTGGTCGAGCATCCGGCGCTGGTGGTGTTGGACGTCATGATGCCGGAGTTAACGGGGTGGGAGATTCTTCGGTATCTGCGTGGCAAGCCAGAGTATGCCGATATTGGTGTGCTGATGCTGACGGGTATTGGCGAGTCACTGAATGAGTTGAGTTCACCGATTTACGGTGCGGATGACCATCTCGACAAGCCATTTAAGGGGGAGGATCTTTTATCGAAGGTGAGCGAGATTCTCGCAAAGCGCGGCGGGTGTTGCGAGGAAAAATGTTGAGATGAGGCTGTGCCTGCTTCAGGAGATGCTTGGTTACAGGTTTCGTGATGTGACCTTGCTTGAGGCGGCGCTGACGCATCGCTCTCACGTGCATGAGACTGGCGGTGGGTGTGATAACCAGCGCCTTGAGTTTCTCGGGGATGCGATATTAGATTTTGTGATGGCGGATGCCTTGTATGTGGCCCGCAGCGAAGCGCACGAGGGAGAGCTGTCGCGTTTGCGCAGTCGCCTGGTGTGCGAAGATGCGTTGTGTTTGGTTGCAAAAGCCCTTGAATTGGGTGAGTACGTTCGTCTTGGCAGGGGAGAGGCGTGTGTTGGGGGGAGGGGGCGCGCGGGGATACTGGCTGACGCTTATGAGGCAATTGTTGGGGCGATTTACCTTGATGGGGGCATTGAGCCTGCGCGGGCGNTTATTCTTTGCCATCATGCCGCGCTATTGGCAGATCCTGATGGTGCCTGGTTGCCGCATGATGCCAAGACACGGCTCCAGGAGCTGACGCAGTCGGCCAGGCAGACGCTTCGCTACGAAGTTGTTGGGCAGTCCGGGCCGAGCCATGCGCCTGAGTTTACGATGAATGTATGGGTCGATGAGGTGTTGTGTGGGACCGGAATGGGGCGCAGCAAAAAAGATGCTCAGCAGCATGCTGCCTCTGAAGCGCTTCGCCTGTTGGGAAAGAGATGAGCCTGGGCATGGATGTATTGTATTGTGCTGTGCTATGCTGTGGCAGGATACCTGGGTTTGAATGGTGTTGATTTTTCTAAGAATTATTGATATGGGCACTGAAGTAGACCTTCGTTTTTCCTATGCTTCATAGGTTCCATGGGGGATAGTGTGGCAATTTGTCCGAAGTGTAGATGCGTGCTGCCTGAGGTTGGTGACCGTTGTGGGAACGATGGGTGGTTTGGTGTATCTGCAGAGGCGATTGCAAGTGGTGACAAAGTGGTGGGGTTTCCCATTGGCGGCAAGTTTGTGGCACTTCGCAAGATTGGCCAGGGGGGAATGGGAACCGTCTATGAGGGGCGGCAGGTAGATCTTGGCCGTACAGTTGCCATCAAGATCCTCAACCAAAATTTTCAGCAGTCGAATGAGCAAGTGATGGCGCGTTTTCAGCGTGAGGCACGCAGTATTGCGCGTGTCATCCATCCGAACGTTGTTCAGCTCATTGACAGTGGTTTTGAAGACAATGGGGTGGCTTATATTGTCATGGAATACGTGGCGGGCCGGGAGTTGTCGAGCTTTGAGGGATATGAGCTGTCTGGGCAGCTGATAGTGCATATTTGTCATCAGATATTGAGTGCATTGGCCGAAGCGCATGCGATGAACGTGATTCATCGGGATTTGAAACCCGACAACATCATGTTGACGCGCGAGGGAAGCGATGAACATTTTGTAAAGGTTTTAGATTTTGGTTTGGCGGCACTTGCCGATAACTCCAAGATCACGGTGTCCGGGCAGGCTTTGGGTACGCCCTGGTATATGTCACCAGAGCAAGCCACGGCGATGGCGGTGACAGCAACGACCGATCTCTATTCGCTTGGCTGCATTCTTTACGAGCTGGCGACATCGAAGCCGCCATTTCCCGGCAATCGTCCCTTCAACGTCATGATGCAGCATGTCAATGCGAAGGTTCCGCCGCTTTTGCTGCGTCCTGAGGTGGAGTTCTCCAGCGGCATGATTGCCTTTATTCTTCGTTGTCTGGAGAAGGATCCTCAACAGCGCTATGCTTCGGCGCAGGAAGCCATTGAGGCGCTTCATCTTCTGCCGGAGTGGGCAGCCGCCGGACAATCTGACCCTGGCCATTCGATTCGAATGGTTATGCGCCAGCTCTCGGAGATGGGGGAGATACGCAGTGATGTCATTTCGGGGATTTCTGCGGCGGTTAATGACTCAGGCGAGGTGTCGGGGGTTCATGGGTCGATCAGGATAGGCCTTGACACACTTGAGACACGTGCTCCCGGCAGCCTGCATCGGATATCCCCCGTTTCCAACCCGTTGATGGCGGCAATGGATCCGAACCTTGTTTTGGGAAGCGTGAAACGCAGGCAGCGTTTTACCTTTGTATTGGTGGGTCTTGGGGTTCTGCTTCTGATTCTGGTGTGTGCGGTCATTTGGGTGATTTGGCGTTAGCACACATGCCGGGGATCATGAAAAAGCACCGGGCATGTGGATCTTGTAGGCTTTGGCAATGTTTTGTGCCAGTTGACCGGTTGATGTGAGGGGGGACAGGTCGAAGAGGCGATTCATGGGGGGTTCGTCGTGTCCGGCGTCGTTGTCAGATTCAATGAGGCACCGAGAAGCGAGCGCGGGGTTGATGAGGGGGGCAGACGTGCGCAGCAGGGAGCGCCCGAGGCTGATGAAGTGACCCTGGTCAAGGATCCATTGCTGTATCTGAGGACCGGCATTAAAGGCATGGAAGATAGCATATCCGCTATGCTGCTTCAGATAGCTTTGCATGTCGTGCCATGTTTTGACACAATGGACGACGAGCGGCAGTTTGCGTTGCATTGCCATGTCGATTTGCGCGCGAAATACCCATTGTTGCTGCGGCAGGTTGGGGTATCTGGCATCAAGGCCGCATTCTCCGATGGCGCAGATGCCTGGTGACTTTTGAGCAAGGCGCGATGCCAGCCTGTCGAGAGCCTCCTGGGCCTGGGCTCTGGGGGCAAGTGCTGCCCAATAGGGGTGGATACCAAGGCAGCCCCACACGCGCATGGGGTAGACCTGGCAGAGCGCATCAATGTGTGGCCAATCCTGTGGTGAAGTGCCTGCGGCAAATACTGCTTCCAGGCCCATGTGCCACTGTTGCCGAAGGTAGGCATGGGGGTCAGGATAGCTGGTGGGGTGTGCATGCGCATCCACAAGTCCTCGCCAGGGGGGAACCAGAGCAGATGTCGGATGGTTAGTCATGGGAATCGATTGGGGTGGGATGGAAGAGGTCGACAAGGCTCGGATCCTGCGGTGGTGTGCACATGATGCAGGACAGCAGGGTTTCCTCTTCGGCGATGAGGGCGGCACTGTGCCGGGCTCGGGAGAGTGCTGTATAGAGGAGGTTCTTTGTCAGGAGTGCGGGCGGGGTTTGCGGAGGCAAAACGGTGAGAACGTGCTGGAATTCGGATCCCTGGGATTTATGGATTGTTATGGCGAAAGCAGGGATGAGGCTGTCTCTGAGCCAATCCAGGGGGAAGTAGTCGAAGGTGCGATGATCGGGTTTGGTTTCGGTGGCCGGGAAGGCGATCATGCGTTGTTTTGTGGCGTTGTCCTTAACGATGATGCCTGTTTCTCCGTTGAAGTGACCGATGGTGTAGTTGTTTTGCGTCAGCATGACGATGACGCCTGGGCGCAGGAGGGATTTTTGAGGTGGTGTCAGGTGCGCGATGAGGTAGCCGTTGAGACGCTGTGTGCCGAAGATGCCGTCGTTGGTGGGGGTAAGGATTTTGAAAGCTTCGATACTGTCGAAGGTTTTTTTGAGGGCTGTCTCTTCATCCTGCGTCGTGGGCATGGCGTAGGAAGCCCCGTGTGTTTGCATTTTCAGGGCGTCGACCCAGTGATCCAGGATGGCTTTGGTGTGTGCGGTTTGCCGATAGCAGGCGAATCCGCCTGTGCGCAGGTGTGTGCGGCAATCGCTGGGGAGGAGAGAGGGCGTGTTTTGGATGGCGGTGGTGCGGCCTGCGATGACATCGTTTTGGATGGCATAGATGCTTGGGAATTTTGTGTCGTTGGGTGTGGTTGACCGGATTCGGAAGTTATGGGTGAGCTCGACTTTGGCCTGAAGGAGCCGGGTGGCAAAGTGGGAGGGGGGGGGCAGGTGTGTGCAGGGGTGTGGGTGTTGCAGGATGATGTTTGAGAGGAGGTTTCCGGTGTCGACGGGTGGAAGCTGGTCTGGGTCGCCGATAAGAACGATCTTTGCGTCTGACCTGATGGCGTGCAGAAGTGTCAGGGCCATGGGCAGGGCAATCATTGATACTTCGTCGACAATGATGAGTCTGGCGTCAATGGGGTTGTGTTCGTTGTAGGGCGTTGCACCTTGTGCCTGGAGGGAGAGCAGTCTGTGGAGAGTTTGTGGTTCGTCGAGTGCGGAGGCGATATCCGGGTAGTCTTGTGCCAGGGACTGGGCCATGCGTTGTGCGGCTTTGCCAGTGGGGGCAGCCAGTCGGATGTGTTGTTTATCGAGGGCGAGACCCTGTGGGTGCAGAGCGTGTTTAAGGATTTCGCCGACGATGGTGGTTTTTCCGGTGCCTGGGCCGCCGGTGATGATGCTTAGGGGCGAGTTGAGGGTGTGCAGGATAGCTGCAGTTTGGTGGGGATGGGGCTGGCGCTGGTGCGGTGGAAGGAGGGTCTGGAAGGGAACATCGTGGCGGTGAGGCTGATTGAGCCTTGTGTTGAGGGCATGATAGAGGCGAATCATGAGGATGGCGTGTTTTGGGGTGAGGATGGCGCCATTCAGATCGAGCAGGGGCGGGCAGGTGGTGGGCAGGATGGCTTTGAAGCGCGCGAGGGTTTCTTCGAGGCGGTGCGTTTGGTGGATGGAGAAGTGTGGGAGCCTGGCCAGAAAGGGGCTTGAGGCCGGGGTATGTTGCCAGGCGAGGATTTGTTCGAGGGTTGGCAGGCGTGTGGAAGTTGCGGGCGTGGGAAGCGTTGCGAGCAGCAGGGTCTCGATTGGGTCGTGGGCGGAATCTTCGGCAGGGGCGGCCAATCCGGC
>WQTY01000094.1 GCA_009786045.1 Pseudomonadota bacterium
CCCGCAACGCCCCCGCTCGCAGGTCGTTGCCCTGCGCTCTGTGGGGGAACAAGTTCCCCCACACCCCCTGCAATGCTGCGCATTGCTTGTGGGTAGAGGGCGAAGCGCATTATTTGGGGCCAGAACGGTTGTATCTTGTGACGGATTTTTGCCAGCGAATGCAGGACAATCTTAACATTTGATAGCTGTCTTTGGGACAGGCAGTCTTGCCTGCGGACAATCGATTTTGGCCCTTTGGAAGTTTTTTCATTTTTGGGGGGCCATTTCCCAGTCCCTGAAGCTAATAAGGTGTGCGATGCCTGAGGCAGTTGTTGGCATAAAGCCAGGCTATTTTCAAACTACAAAAGACTACCTTAAACTACAGTTACATGGCGTTATTTTTCCATTCGAATAAGTCAGGGGTGTGTGCGTTATGAGCAGATGCTGGGGGATAATGGCGAGGTAGTATGTGTAGGTGTAAGTGTAGATATGGTCTGAAACGTTTATGAAATATGTTGCCTAGTTTCGTGCTGGGTGTTACGTCTTATCGTCGCACTTCGGTGTGTTGTTCAACCTTTTTCATGTGTTGGAGATGAAATGGCAGATTTGACGGCTCCCAGGAAATACATCAGTATTTGGTGGTTTGCGCTTGGTTATTTTGCGGCTTATGTGCCATATTCGTTTTTTACGAAGGTGGCGACGGATGGATTGTTGGCGTCGCCATTTGAGATGCCGAAAGATTCGGTGATGGTGAATAGTTTTGAGATTTTGCCGCCGACAATATTGACGGGGGCACTGGTGATGATCACGTTTATCACGGTGATGCGGTGGTGGAAGTACGCGACACAATGGAAGGTTCGTTTGGGCAGCATGGAGATATCATTGCCGCGTCCCCGGCTCTGGACGTTATTGTCTGGGGCGTGTTCGGGTCTGGTTGTGATGACGACGACGCTTGCCTACACGATTGATGGGGTTTCGATTGTGTTTGCGATGTTGTTGATGCGTGGTGGTCTGCTCATCATGTCGCCGATAGTTGACAAACTGAATAAGCGTCATGTGCGTTGGTTTTCGTGGTGTGCACTGGCATTGAGTTTTATGAGTCTTGTGGTGGCGTTTTATGCCAAGCCTGCGCCAGATGGTGCGCGTTTTGCATTCAACATGCTGTTGATGATCGATGTTGTCGTCTATTTGGTGGCATATTTTGGGCGCCTTAGTTTTATGTCCAAACTTGCCAAGAGCGATGATCCGAATAATACGAAGCGGTTTTTGGTAGAGGAGATGATGGTTGCCACACCGACGATTTTTATCGCTCTGTTTGTGGTTTCACTGTTTTACGCTGGTCAGGATGCCACGTCGTTTGTGGGTGGTGTTTATGCTGGGTTTCATCATTTTTGGAATTATCCAGCCTTAATGATAGCCCTGGTGATAGGGATTGGTGTTTGTTCGCAGTTTAGTGGTATTTTTGGTGGTCTTGTGCTTTTGGACAAGTCTGAGAATGCGTTTTCGGTGCCTGTGAATCGTTGTTCGAGCATTATGTCTGGTATTATCGCAACACTGGGTCTGGCATTTTTCTTTGGAACTAAGCTTGCTTTGAGCGAGTTTGTGGGAGCAATCTTTATTATATGTGCGATTCTGTTTTTGACGATTCCGCCACTCCTGGCTAAACGTCGTGCAAAGCGTCTGGCGGAGTGAGTGGGTTGGGTTGTTGAGTTTTGTTTTTGTGGGGGAACCAGTTCCCCCACACCCCCTGCAATGCTGTGCATTGCTTGTGGGTAAGGGGCGAAATGATTCGTTTTTGGCTAAAATTCTCGTCTTTGGGAACAGTTTCTCGCTTGAGATGACGGGTGATTTTTAGAACTCGACGGTCGTGGGATGAGTGGGTTGGGATAGTTTTCACATGGGTTCAGGTGGGGGGCAGGGCAGCCGAGTCCTGATACTGTTTCTAAATCAAATGTTGGCATCCTGAAACCGCCTCGCCCTTCTGGCGTCTCTCCAAATCAGAGGAGGCATGTCAGGGGGGGGTGAGGCATATTGTTGTGGGGAGTCATGGGACTTAGTTTAGGTATTTATAAACCACAAAGTCCTACACTAAGCTGCAATTTAATTGCCAGTCGAAACTACAGACGCCCACACTAAACGACAGTTCGGGTTTTGATGGTTCAGAATATGTGGGAATATGGAGATTATAGGTGTGTGTTAGGGGAGGGTGGTGGTATGTGTAGGTGTAGATTTGGTTGGGAAGAATTTGTGAAAAAAGTTGCCTAGTTAAACTTGGGATGTTATCTATCGCCGTTGCACTTTGGTGCATTGTTTAACTTTTTTCAGTTCTTGCTTGGAGATGAAATGGCAGATTTAACGGCACCCAGGAAACAGATCAGCATTTGGTGGTTTGCATTTGGGTATTTTGCGGCCTACGTTCCGTATTCGTTTATGACGAAAGTCTTGACGGATGGTTTGTTGGTGTCGCCATTTCCCGAGATGACGAAAGATTCGGTGTCGGTGAACAGTTTTGAGATTTTGCCGCCGACGATTTTTGCTTCGGTTGTCATGATGCTTATATTTATTTCGGCCATGCGCTGGTGGAAGTATGCGACGCAGTGGACGCTTCGCCTGGGCGGTAAGGAGATATCGCTGCCGCGCCCGCGGATTTGGACGTTGCTGTCCGGTATTTGTACAGGTCTGGTTGTGATGACGACGACGCTGGCCTATACGATTGAGGGTGTTTCGATTGTGTTTGCGATGTTGTTGATGCGTGGTGGTCTGCTCATCATGTCACCGATAGTCGATACGTTGAATAAGCGTCATGTGCGTTGGTTTTCGTGGTGTGCGTTGGCTTTGAGTCTGGCGAGCCTTTTTGTGGCGTTTTTGGCCAAACCGGCGGCGGACGGTGCACGTTTTGCGTTCAATATGATGCTGATGGTCGATGTGGTGGTCTATTTGGCGGCGTATTTTGTGCGTCTCAGCTTTATGTCCAAGCTTGCCAAGAGTGATAACCCTGATGATACGAAAAAGTTTTTTGTTGAAGAGCAGATGATAGGGACGCCATCCATTTTGATCATCTTGTTTTTGGTGTCGCTGTTCTATTCGGGTCAGGATGCATCGACATTTATTGGTGGAATTTATGCTGGTTTTCATAACTTTCTGCAATATCCTGGCATTGTGGTGGGTTTGGCAATGGCGATTGGGTTTTGTTCGCAATTTAATGGTGTCTTTGGGGGACTTGTTCTTTTGGACAAATCCGAGAATGCGTTTTCGGTTCCTGTGAACCGTTGTTCGAGTATTTTGGCAGGCGTCATGGCAACATTGGCTTTGGCATTTTTCTTTGACAAACCACTTTCTGCGAGCGAGTTTGTTGGGGCAGCCTTTATTCTGTGTGCGATTCTGTTTTTGACGATTCCGCCACAAATATCCAAGCGTCGTGCAAAGCGCTTGGCACAGCGTTCGGAGGGTTGAGACTGAAAAATTTGTACGTTTGCCCTAGCGGCAGTGCAGGCATGTGGTGTCGTGCCACCTGCTTATTTGTATAGAGCGGCGAGACGTTGGGTTATGCTAACTCTCGCTAACATTCGTTACCACCCTGTTACTTAGGGATACCGATTGATGAAAATTATTACCGATTTCGATGGAACATTGACAAACATTCAGTATGAGTATGACTACCAACATAATGTTCTCATGAAATCACTGTTGGAAGTTTGCAATAATGATCAGGCACTGTTGGATTCGATATTTGAGGAAGTTGTTGAGTATGTGGATGCCCAGGGTGATCAGCACGGATGGCAAAGCCATGGCAGGATAACAGCATTCAGTGATGAAGATCTTTTCATGCGTTTGTCTGCTTACATGGCATGTCTTGAAGGTTGGCTCAGGCATGGTCATGGTCGTGTTATACAGATCCATGATCGTGTTAAGGCGCTTGGGCATTCCCTTTCAACGCTGGCAGACCATGCACATCAGGAGATCAACCTGGCGCCGCTATGTGATTTTAATACGCCCGAACCCGAGGCCGTGACAGCCATCCGGTCGCTTCTTGCGCAGGATTATGAGGTTGTCATCGTGAGCAATTCGCCTGCGTCCCGCATTGTTAAGAAGCTTGAGTACGTAGGGCTGAAGCCTGTTGATCACGAAGCGAATCCATCGGCTCAATTCAGAGTGCGCGGGCATGCCGGGAAGTTTGTTTTGGATGTGACACCCGAACTGGTGACATTTGGGAGCAGGCAGGTAGATGTGGCTCGATCGGGGTATCGCGCGATCATTGAGCAGGAGCGTCCGCATGCTATCGTTGGCGATGTTTTTTCTTTGGATCTGGCATTGCCTGTCCACATGTCTTGCCAGGAGCCCAAAGTATATGATGGTTTGCAGCTTTATCTGAGAATGCGCTCCTATACGCCGCAGTGGGCAGTTGACTGTGCGCTGAATCCACCTTCAGAGGCGGCGGCTACGCTGGGTTTGTTGAATCATTACACGGATTTGGAGTCTCTGCTTCGCAGGAATCGCTAGTGTGTTATTCGTTCCGGGCGTCGATGACTTTGACACGGCAGGTCATGTCAAACTCGATGCCCTCGGGAAGGACATGTGCACTGAGCCAGACACGAAACGCTTCTCCGACATGGGCGTTGGTCATGACATCCTGCCAGATGCCCAGACTGTCGCTGATGAGCATTTCATGGTGATCCGGGCGCAGGCGACTTGCTTCAATGAGTTCGCCTGTGAGGCTTTTCCAGCAAGTCATGTCGACATGGATGATTTGACCGTGTTTCAGAATTTGATCGCTTGGGCTTGACTGGGATAGAAACCAGATGCCATCCATGAGTGGCATAAGGTCGGCAGGAGGTGCGAGGTCGGCGGGTGGGTCGAGTATTTCGATGATTTCGGTGAGCCAGAGATCTTCGACAACATCAACTTCGCCGTGCCAGACGTGGGCGGGAATCCAGATTCGGATATGTGTGCCAACAGGCATATCGAGGAAACGCTCGTAGTGCAGGGGATCGGTGCGGGCAAGTTGTTCGTTGAGCAACAGGAGGATCCCGTCGCTGGCTCGGCTGCTCTCAAGGATCTCGCCGGTGCTGCGCCAGCGCGTGGCATGAAATCGGATGACCTGGTTGGGGTTAGGCAATTTTCCCTCCCCCAGTTCAACCAATCGCCAGGATGCGCCCTGTGATGTCGTAGATGCATCAGGGGGGGAATGGGCCACATCGGGCGGGGCATTATAGCTTTCGTTGACACCGAGGAGTGAGATTTCCCAGATGCGTGTCCTTGACTCGCCCCAGACCCTTACCGTTTCTCCAATGCTCATCAAAGACAGAATTTCTTCGAGGAACGGGGTTGAATGCCACATCGCCAGGGTGGCTTTGCTTTCGTCGACGATGGTGCCGGTGGCATCCCGGATGAGGAAATGCACGTCGACAGCGGCCTGTTGCGGCGGTTTGCTGCCGGTGGGCGGCGAGAGAACGATGTAGGCATAACCCAAGGGAGAATGATGGGCATCCGTTGGGATCATCATGGAGTCGCTGACGATGGGGGGAATGGCGTCGAGCGGGGTGATGTCGCATTGAGTCGAAGTGTATGCGCAGGCAGTGAGAGGGAGAAGGGCGAGAAAAGTCAGACGAATGGGAAGCATGGCGTATGAGTGAAGTTTGGCTTTAAAGTTTGGGTCATGGGTTCGAGCATCATCGAATCCACTTTGAGCATATACAGCCAAGCGCCGGAACGCCCAATAGAATTTGCCTCTTAGGTGTGATGCAGCAGCGATGGCGGCGGATAGCGCGGTATATTTGAGTGTCTGCTATGAGGCAGTTGAGGGGAATGGCTGTTTTACTTGACAATGGACCATGTTGCGACTAACGGGTGGCGGGTGCAGGGGGGAGTTTCAGATAGTGAATTGCGAGGTGAAGGGATGGATACGACATATTTGGTGATTGGTGCCGTAGTGGTCACTTTGATTGTCATCGGTTTTACGGTGTTTCGCAATAATGCCATGTCCAAGGCGGTGGCGCTGGCGCGTAAGACGAAGGATGTGACACCTATTGTGGCCGAGATCGACAAAGATCCTAAAGCGGATCTTCCAACGGTGTTTAATGCGACCATCAAGCCCCTGTGGGATGCCTATGAGCGTGAGTTGGCCTGCGATCTCATCAAAGTTCTGCTTGAACGCAAGGATGATGCGCCAATTTCCCAGTACTGGCTTCGTCAGGTGCTGGAGGTCGAGCCTGACTTGGCGCGGAAATCGTTGGGTGAGGCGTTCATTATGGCACATGTGCGTGCAGAAGTTGCAGCGCAGTGTGGCAGTTGCCGTGGTTCATGCGGATCGTGCAAATAGGTCATGTCTTGGCCCTGGGCATCAAAGCGCTTGACATGGAAAGTAACCTTGCCTAGAATTATCGGCGCTTGTCCGAGTGCTTTTCGGCCGCGAAGCCCTTGGCCGAAGTCTCGTAGGTTTGACAAGTGTTAACTCTGACAACGATAGGAGAAAGGTTTTGGAAAGTAAATCGCGTGAATTAGGGCCACTTCAAGTTGCCGTCGAGGGTTCGAATCTGAATCGTGCCATCAATCAGCTCAAGCGTCATATGGCTCGCGAGGGCGTGATGAAAGAACTCAAGCGACGTCGTCATTATGAGAAGCCGAGCATCATCCGCAAGCGCAAGCAAAAAGAAGCTGCGCGTCGCCGTCGTAAAGAAGCTCGCCGTCGTGCCCGTTTTGTGTAAAATGCATTTCCTTTAGATTGAAGATATCATATTTAGATTCGCTATGTGTGAACGCACCCAGATTTGGGTGCGTTTTTTTATTCTTGCATGTCGTTCTTCATCCCCTTGCAGGTATTCACAGCCAATCGTCGTCACAGGAGTTGCGTGTGGCGTAAATGCAGGTGGCACTGGCCAGACAGTTTTCAACACATTCTGCAACGTTTTCCTGTGTTTCTGTCATTTGGCACACAGAAGCACAGGCATCAGCCTTGGCACGTGTTTTGGCAGAATTGAGGTCATCTTCCAGCGTGTCAACGCTATTAAAATAGACAGTCATTCTGTTGCTGGTCACATCTTTGCCAAGATACTCAATTTTACACTCGACATCGGGGAGAGCAAAACACGCCCAAGCCTGGGCTGGTGCGAGCGAAGCAACCAGTATTGTGAAGAATATGGCACCTATAGTAAGTTTCATTCTGGACTCTCCTCGCAAGCCATCAACAACACCATTCTTTAGTATATCATATTTCAAAGATGCATGCAAAGTTATCTGTCACGAAGTCATTGACAAATCACTGTCATTGTTTCAGAAGTACATTGGGGTAGTTTAGCCCATACTGGGTTTGAGATGGGAGATTTGGATGGCACTGTCAGAGATTTATCGTCACGTATTTGACACTTTGCGTGGACGTTGGTTGACATCGTATTGTGTTCTCTTTGTCTGGGCGCTTGCCTATTGTGGGGTAGCCCTGATCGGGGAGCAGCTGCACTGGCTGGCAAGTCTCGCAGTTGTCTGGGCTATGGCAGGGGTTGTGTTTTATAGTGCTTCAAATATGTTTTTGCGCCTCTCACGCGATTCGGAAGGGGCATCGGTGTTTTCGGTGGCATGGCTTGGGTTTGGGGCGGCTTGGCGGTCGACGCGGCTTGGGTTCATTTTGATGCTGCTGTATTTCATCTATGTGGCGGTGCTGACACT
>WQTY01000095.1 GCA_009786045.1 Pseudomonadota bacterium
CGAAACGCGACAGACAAAGCCGCAGGCACCCGACACTGAATCAGATGAGCCCCAGAGCGCAGCGGCAATCCCAGAAGCGGTAACGCCCGAAACAGCTGCCCCCGAAGTAAACGAGCCCACCCCCAAGGCAACAACCCCCATCCTTGCCACAGTCTCGAAGGCGTCTCCAAAGCAGGATTCCGTCACCCAACCCTCTGTCAAGCCAAAGGCGGTTGTCGAAATGGGCGGAGAGGACGAGGATGAAGATGACGAAGCCTTCGATGACGTCTTTGACGAAGACGATGAAGAGAGCTTCTTTGGCAAGCGAATGTCACAGCAATTCAGTGTCGTCAATCTGGCTGCGGTGGGACGCATAAAAGCCAAAAAATCTGGCAAACGCCGTACCATCGTTTTGGTCATCGCGTTTGCTGTCGTACTGATTGCGCTGGCCTATGTCGCTTTCTTTCTCTGAGGGAAGTCATGAAAACGGTCCTTAGTGTCAGAGAAGTCGCCTGCAACAAGGCAACCCGCCGACAATTCATTTCTGATCTCGCGCACCTCATCGATGAACGCATCACAGCAGCGAGTGGCTTGCGTGGCGCTCTGGTAAAGCGTGCATATGCTGTGATGAAATCTGTGCGGCATGGCTACGTGGAACACGTTCTCGACGTCATGGCCGATGACTTCATCCATAGCTTTGAGCCCATTCATAACGATTACCGCGCGACGTTGTCGCTTCCATCCGACTCGATTGCTGCGCTCAGTGACTATCTCATAACGCGCCAAAACGACGTGTATAACGCCTTCATCCACGTAACAGACAAATACGTTGAACGGCAGTCCCGTACCGTTGTTACAACGGCCTACCGCACGTTTCGGCCAGGCATCGAATCACACATCACCTCGGCAATCCCGCAGGTCGCCGCCATCATTGAACGCTATACGATCGTCGATGCTGACGGTGCAGACTGAATCCTCTTCCCGGGCACATTGCCCAGGGACGGAGGGCTCCGGTACTTTGCGAACCCAGGGGAATGTTTTTGGCGACGAAACGCCTTGTATTTGTTAAGGAAGTTGACCACAGAATGCATGGGCATTTCTGTGGCTATGGTTTACTCGTTTGGTCAAGGGAGATTTATGACTAACACAATAGGTGATGAGTACACGAGCGAGCAGATTGCTCGCATGATTGTCGAAGCAGCAATCGGCAAGAAAGCCATTGCACCAGTTATCATTGATGTGCGCGGTGCATGCGATTACGCAGATTTCCTCGTCGTTTGCTCCGGCAAGACCGATCGCCAGGTCAATGCCATTGCCACGGGCATTGATGGCGAAGTCATCGATCTTCGAACATGCGTCAGCAACGAAGGCCTCGCAAACGGCCAGTGGGCCCTGCTCGACTACGGCGACGTCGTGGTGCACATCTTCTGCGGTTCGAAACGCAACGAATACAATATCGAAGGCCTGTGGAAAGATGCCCCCCGCATTGAGGTCTACGTCCCGCCGGATTTGCGCCTCACAGACGAACTTTACGACGACACTGAACTCGACTAATCGCTATGACGGCAACCGTATTGTGCATAGGCAAAATGCGATTTGCCGCCTATCGCAGCGCAGCTGACGAATACCTCAAACGGCTGCGCCACTATTTGACACTTCGCGAACTTGAGCTCAAAACACCGGCCAGCCCTCACCTGACACCCGATCAGATTCGCGAACAGGAATCGCGCCAACTCATGCAGGCCGTTCTCCCTGCGACACATCTCTTCGTACTTGATGAACGCGGCAAACACATCGACAGCATGGCATTTGCCGCGCTCCTTGGCGATCTGTCCTCGCGTTCGCAGGATTTTGCATTCGTCATCGGGGGTGCATATGGCCACCACGACATACTCAGAAGCCGCGCCAACACCCTTCTTGCCCTCTCTCAGATGACCTTCCCCCACGAATTGGCACGCGTGCTGCTCTATGAACAAATCTATCGCGCCATGACCATTCTGAAAAATGAGCCGTATCACAAGTAGCAGAGGAGGCACGCGATGCTCACTGAAACGCTCAACGCACTCAAACACCTGCTCTGGCCCGATCGCTGCGCTTCGTGCGACCGGCTAATCGATCAGCCCAACACCAGTCTCTGCGCACCTTGCCATGACGCCCTGCAATTCGTCGGACAGCTGCCTCCTCCCACAGGGATCGCCAGCGCATTTGCCTTCTTCAACCACGACGGCCCCATCCAGAGTATGGTGGCCAAATGGAAATACCACGAAGACTATGCTGCACAGCACGCCCTCCTGCAATGCGCCGCCCAACACCTGACATCACTCAAACCATGGCTCCCCCCAGGAATTTTCGTACCGGTTCCGCCACACCCCAGGCGGCTTCAAACGCGCGGCTTTGATCCCGTATGGACGTTCGCCCAAAAACTCACTGCCATGCTGCACAGCAGCGACGTTCCCTGCATCGCACTCGAAGACAATCTGCTCTCGCGCGTCATTCATACACCCCATCAGGCAGGACTCAGCGCCGAAGCACGCCGGGATANCCTGCGCGGCGCCTTTAAAGTAAACCGCCCCTGCAAACACACCATCATCCTCGTCGACGACGTCCTGACAACCGGTGCCACGGCCACTGCCTGCGCCGAAGCTCTCACGCTTCATGGCGCACATGCGGTGTACCTGCTGACCCTGGCCCATGCACACATCGGAGCAGACGCCGCCCCTTCTCACCTTCACGAGCCCTGACCATGACAGCTTTCTGGAAAAATGGCCTCCAATTCAGCTGCACACAGTGCGGACGCTGCTGCTGCGGTGAGCCCGGCGTGGTGTACTTTTCACCCGGCGAATTCGATCGGCTCGCCGCTTTCCTCCAGGAAACGCGCCAGCTCTCCCGTGAGACCATCCTGCGCGACATGATGCGCCCCTGCCAGGATGCCTACTCAGCACGCGACGACTTCCCCGACGGACACTGCATATTCTACGACAACGGCTGCACCGTCTATCCCGTGCGCCCTTCCCAGTGCCGCGACTTCCCCTTCTGGCGCACAAACCTGCACAGTGCCTCAGACTGGAACCAACTCTCCCCCCAATGCCCGGGCATAAACCAGGGAAAACTCTGGACCGCAGAAGAAATCTGCGCCATCGCCTCCAAATCGCGCATCTAGAGCATTTTTTGTGGGGGAACCAGTTCCCCCACACCCCCTGCAATGCTGCGCATTGCTTGCGGGTAAGAGGCAAAATGGATCACATAACCTGAAGTGACGCAATGTAGGGGCGTAGCGTGTTACGCCCGCGCAGAAAATTCGGAAAAAATAGGGGAGATCGTCCCGGTCGCTCTGCTCACCCACAAAAAAGAAAAGCGGTGTGGCGAATCTTGCCGCCATGTCATGTGTGCGCTAAAATGGCATATTGTTTTCACCAGGGTGAGCTTGATGCGCAGCAGGAACTTGATGGTCAGCAAAAAAATCGCGTTTGCAGTGGCGGCCGCAGCCCTGATGGGTTGTGCCGAAAGCCGCACGGTTAAGGTAGATCCCAACGACCCCGAACAGGTCAGGGCCTATTGCGGTGGAGCAACGGGCGAGTTCCTGTATTGCGATGGCACGTGCGTGAGATCCGTGTCGGAGGAGCATTGTGGTGCCTGCAACGTGAGATGCGCCAGCTCGGCTTCGTGCGTCATCCAAAACGACATCCCAGCCTGCGTGTGCAAAGACGAATCCCTGTCGTACTGCAACGGGCTGTGCCTCGACATCAGCCGCGATATGGAACACTGCGGCGTGTGCCAAAATGCGTGCCTGAACTTGCCAAACATCAAAAATCCCACCTGTTCCGGGGGGAGATGCTACTATCAATGCACGGACGGATACTCAGATTGTGATGATGACCCTGCAAATGGCTGCGAATCCGATCTCCGATCCGACCCCCTCCATTGCGGCACATGCTTCAAAAGCTGTGGCACAGGTCAATGCCTTCATGGCACATGCACGCCCTGCCCTGAGGGTTTCTCACACATTCCCAGGGGCACCTATCGCCTGGGCTCTCCAGCCTCAGAGTTTGGCCGGCAAAGCGACGAAACCCAACACGACGTCACGCTGACCTACGATTTCTGCATCATGGACTTCGAACTCTCGCGCCTCGAATACAAAAATCTGCTCTCTACCGGCGATATTCTGCCGGCCCACGAGTACTGGCTCCCCAAAGACATGATCAACTGGCATGAAGCGGCCCATGCGGCAAACGCCATGTCCGCAGCACTCGGCAAACCTGCCTGTTATGTGTGTGCGCCAAACGAGACAGGGCCAGAACTCACCTGCACATCTGCCGACGACTTTCTGGCCTGCACAGGCATTCGCCTTCCCACAGAAGCGGAATGGGAAATCGCTGCACGAGGCGCAACCACAACCCCGCTTTACAAGTACCGGGATGACATCATCGATCAGGATGGATTCATCGCCGCACTGACCGACATTGCCTGGTTCAAAAACTCCTCGGGCGGCCGGACGCGAACCCGTCTCGAATCGCAGGAAAAACCCGATCACCGCAATCCCTACGGGCTATACGATGTGGCCGGCAACGTCATCGAATGGGTACACGACGACTACATTTCCCTGACCGATGCCCCGCGCACCGATCCGGTCTCCTCTCCCGTCAGCCCGACTTCCAAACGCGTTATCCGCGGCGGCGGTTACATGAGCGATGCCACCAAATGCCGCCATGCCCAACGCGAATCACTCGAAGGCAACAGGCGCGTCACCGGATTGGGCGCACGGTTCGTCACCAACGCCTCTGAGTAAGAGAGCATTTGTACGAGCAGCGCTACGCCCCTGCTGAAGGGGGCCGCGCCCCCTGCGCCGCTATCGCACTCGCCCTATCACTGACGGCCTGGGCGTCGAAATGGTGCAGATTCCAACGGATGAAAATGCTCTAAAACGTCATCGTGACGCCTACGCCTGTCGGCGAGGCCTGCAGAGAGAACTTGAGATCTGCCTGGGATTCAAGCTCGACAATCTTGAGGTGTGTCAGGATGGCAAACACAGATCCGGTCAGGCCCATGGCCAGTCCACCCGCCAAAAGACCATACCCTGCCTGGACGCCGTTGTTGTAGCCAGACCAATTCGAAGTTCTCAATGAACTTACCAGATTGTCCTCAGATAAGTCGTTAAGTTCATTTTGCGCCTTGGTGTGAAAAACACCCACCAGTACACCGCCGGCAATGGCCAGAACGGCGCCTCCTGCAGCAATCCCCGTTCCAGTCCATTTCAGGGTGTTGAGGTAGTCTATCTGTCCCTGAATACTGCTGCTGTCGGCGGCAGCCTGAAGCACGGACAAGGTCTCACGCTGTTTATCCTCAGTAGCAGCAGATGCAGCGAGTGCCGACTGCGCAGCTTCAACCTCCACGCGGCGGCTCCACATCCTCTGAACGACAGAGCTGGAGACATCCCACTCATAGAGATTCGACGTGGCACGGCGCAGATAAACCAGGCTCTGGGCGTCGTCCTTAAGCTCACGATAAATCTCGCTGGTAACATAATTGACAATCGGTGAGACGGGACAGATGCCTTCGAGCGTTCGAGCATGGACAAGCGCTTCCTGATAATCTCCGGCTTCAAACGCTTCATTCATCCTGGAGTTATGGTAATTCCACATATCCCCACCTATCATCTGACAATCATTGCCTGCAGCCAAAACCGGTACAAGACATGCGGCTGCGCAAGACAAAAAGAAAGCTGCCCCTTTCATACTCACCTGCTTAATGTAATCCATGTAACACAGAACGCGGACAAATCCTCGTCGACTTTGCGGCTATATCAGCCTCGCACGGGAATTGCAAAAAACCAGCCAAAGCACAGGGGGAAGGTGTGTACGTCGTTTTTCGTCCAGGACTTGAATCGGTGCAAGAAAATCGATATGCTGGAATTGTGTTTTTTGTGCTTGTTCAACGATTCCAATGTTGGGAGTTTGATGATGAACGTAAAGAAATCGCTCAAAATTTTGGCAGCAGCCTTTGGTTCGTTTCTTGGCATGGGAGCGCTCGCCGGATGCGACGAAACGACAAACGATAATGACGCTAAGCTGGATGGCGTCTATTGCAATGGCAAGTATTATGAAAGCGCCGATGATCCCGGCTACCTGGCCTGCCGTGGGATAAATTGCTGCGGCAATCACTACGAATCGGCAACCGATCCCGATTACCTGGCATGTATTCAGGAGGCTGCCAACAATGGCTGCGGAAATGCCGTGCTCTATGGCATGCCATCGACCTATTGCTGTGGCACCACCTATGATTCCGTGCAGGATCCCGGCTATCAGGCCTGCATCCGGGAGGCGCAGGCCAACGGCTGCCAGCCGGCAGTGCTCTATGGGCCAATATCACAATACGAATGCTGCGGCACCGTCTACGCTTCTGCACAGGATCCCGACTATCTGGCCTGCCTCAGAGATGCAGCCAATAACGATTGTGTCGTCGCCGAATATGGCATGCCCGTCGCCTACGAATGCTGCGATGTCGAATATGCCTCAGATCAGGCTCCCGATTACCTGGCCTGCATCAAGAATGCGGCCCAAAATGGCTGCTATGAAATCGCCCTCTATGGCGTGCCATCGACCCTGCCATGCTGCGGCCAGGAATACGATATCAACACCAATGCCTACATCGCCTGCAAAGTGCTCGAAGACTATAATCTATGCGACGTCCTGACCCACTACGAAGATGTGTCGTGTGATTGGGATGTGCCTCCATGCTGCGGCCACCAGTACAAATGTAACACCGACGAACTCATAGAAGCATCAGCCTGCAGAATACAGGAAGCAAAAGATCTGTGCGAAGACGTTCCCCCACCACAGCGAAATGACTAGTACGCCCAGGAGCCCAACACCATGACGGATCTCAGAATACGACTCTACCAGGCCATGATGTGGCAGCGCCACCGCATACGCCAGGCCAGAAATCGCGACGAACACCCCCTGCGATACCTGTTTTTTGAAATTTCCCGGCGATGCAACATTCATTGCCTGTACTGCGGCAGCGATTGCACCATCGCCGAACGCAAAGACGAACTCACAACCGAAGAATGGAAGGGTATCATCGATCAGGTGGCTGAAGACTTTGATGCCACGAAAGTCATGGTGGCGGTAACGGGCGGTGAACCCCTGCTGCGCGAAGGCATTTACGAAATATTCGCACATCTCCATCAGCGCGGATTCCCTTACGGCATCGTCACCAATTCGACACTGCTCACCCCAGAAGCCGCAAAGAAAATTGTCGCCTGCGGGATGAATTCCATTTCGCTGTCGATGGACTCCGTCCCCCACATCAATGATCGCATTCGCGGCAAGGGAACATCCCAGGCAGTCATCGACGCGATTTCCAACCTGCGCAATGCGGGATACACCGGCATCCTCGAAATTCTGTCAACCATCACCAAACCCTGCATGCCACACCTGGCCGAGATGCAGGCTTTCATCACGGATCTTGGCATAAAGCGATGGCGCGTCGCGCCCGTCATGCCTCTGGGACGCGCCGCCGAAAAACATGACCTCCTCCTGGATAACGACGACGTGAAGGCATTGCTCGATTTT
>WQTY01000096.1 GCA_009786045.1 Pseudomonadota bacterium
CCCTCCAGCACGTCCGTCTGGAGGGCCGCCAAATTCCCTGCACATGCTGGTGCCATGGATCGGACGAACACATCTGCCGAGAGCGCAAGTGCAGACCAATTGCGAACCAAACACTGCGAAATCCTGCCGCAGCGCCGCAACAGGAAAAAGCCTTCCTCTCTTTGCGCCTCGCCATCCTGAGTTGTCCACGAGAGTCCGTCCAGCGGCCGATGCACCGATGTTTTGACGTCTTCCCAGTACGATTCACAGGGATTAAAGGCAAAAACGTAAACCATCTGCGGTGGCACGGCCCCACCTCGCAGCAGCTTATCAAGCAGTGTAAGTTCAAAATTTCCCATTGGAAGCGGATCAAACCAGTAGATGCTCTGTGGAAACACCAGCCTCGAAAACAAAGCATCGTCCCCCAGCACCTCAAAAGGCAAACGATACGCCAAGGCTGCCGCGCCCAAATGTGCGCGAATCTCCCGAAAAAGCCTGTCAAGCTCGCCCGTGCCACGCCCAAACCGGGGATTTGCATACATGGCCGTTTCGATCTGCTCTGCCCGGGCCAATGCCCTGCCCACTCGCGCATGGGCACCCTCTCCGGCGCCGCGCGCCATCGACAGCAAGCCCGACAACAGTATGCTTCGCTTCCACAATCGGATCGGCTCCCCGTCCACGCCATGCGCCCGACGCAGTACGGCATCAAACAAGCGCGTTACCCCGCGCGAAAACCGGATATTCGCGCTGATATGTGCCCCCTCTGCCCCATCCCCTTCGGCAAGCCGCATCGAAAGATACGACTGCGAGGCCTGGCTCGGCACAATGACGTGTCGCTGCAAAAACACATCCCGCGCCTCCCCATACCGCTCTCGGCCGCTCAGGGCATTAAAAACATCCGGTGCCGCCTCCCCGCGGCAATTTGCATAAAACACCCCCACAAAGGCACGCGCCAGAACATCCATGCTGTCAGACGAAAAAAGAAAATGGCTGCGTGACTCAGTCCCCATCTGCCTGGCCCAGCAAAACGTCAAAGGCCGCCGCAAGGTCATCGTTTGTTGGCGATGATATCTCGCCATCTTCAACACCCGCACTGCGGGTTGGCGGCTCATCAGTTTCTCCATCCAAAAACGCCAGCCAATCGGACAAGTCAGCATCTTCCGACACACGCGGATCGTCCTGCAAACTTGTCCGAAGCGATGCCAGCTCACCCGCTGAAGCCTCACTCTCCACGATCGATTGCGCAAACTGCATCGCAATGTCGCTCATCAGATCTGTCATCTGCGTGGCGACCGTTAACAGTTCCCTGCCAAATGCCTGAGCGGCCTCATCCTGAGTCGAAAGGCCGTCCTTTTCAACTTCAAGGCCAGCTGCATCTTCGCCCCTTTCCGATGATGTCCCGGTGATGGCCTCAAACACGCGGCGACTCAAAACCTCTCCCAGCGCAGACATGGTATCGGCACAATCGTCGCTCAGCTCAATCTCTGAAACTTCTGCCGATTCATCATGCTCAGTTGCTTCAGGAAAATCAGCCGCTGTCAGAACCTGTGCCCCGGGCTCGTTCTTAGTCGTTTCACATGCGTGGGTGTCAGCACGATTCTCACCAGAATTGCCCCACGAAAGGCGAACCTCGCGCCCTTTCGGCAAGGCACCCGGCGGCAGAGCAAAGCGCTCCCTCACGCGCTTCCCTTCATCGCGGGAGGGCGTTGGCGTTTTGGCAACCTGCAGGAGTTCGACCAAACGCTCTCTCGGCAGGCGCACGCCAAAGGCAGAAGGCATCTCTTCGGATTGCAATGACTGACAGGCCGGCAACAACCCGTCTCGCCGCACTGCATCGGCAAAGGCGCGGTACTCCTGCGGATCTTTGGGCACGCTGCGCGACAGAGCAAGCCGGAGACTATCTTTCGACTGTACGATCTTCTCCGAAAGGCTTGCCGCAAACGCCGTCATCTTTTCGGGTTCTTGAACAGGCAAGATTTTTGACAGCCACGTCCCCAATGGATTCTCGCCAGTATTCTGGCCAAGTCCCTGGGCGAACGAAAGCAGACTCGTTTGCAGCGTTTCGGCCAAAGCATCCAGAGCGAGACCGTAAATCTGCGCAAGCGCCGCCTCCGGCGCCTCACTTGCTCCAGTGCCTATCTTTGTGATGATATCATCCAATCCATCCTGGCTGATATCGAGCACCAGGCCCTGAGGCTCATGCGCCAGCCCGTTTCCATCACAAACAGAAACACCACGCCGCAAAGAGCGGCGCTTCTTTTGATGCTTTGAAGATTTGTCCGGCCTCAGGGTGTTGGGTCTTTGCACGCTTGCCTCCAAGGTTATTCAATGACATCCCTTCTACCCTGTTTCTCTCCGAGATTGAATAAAATCCTCTCATCCGTGGGCGTCAGCTTTCGCCGCCTTCCACATCGTACCCCAGCAAACTGAAATCTGCTGCCAGTTCATTGGCAAGGAGCCGATAAAACAGGTACGAGCCAAACCCCGTCCACCCGATCCAATTCGTATCGCAATCGACCTCGACTGTCATCACGCCGGCCACTTCGTCCTTGAGCCGGATGGGGTAGCAAATTGTCGCCCAGCTGCCTTCGCGGCAGGGCTTGTAATAGTCGCTCAGGCGGCGCCATCCCTCACCGGAGGGACGTGACATACGGGCATCACAGAGCAGGCCGCGTGCTTCATTGACATAGATCTCACTGTCAAACACCGCCGTACCATCCCGATCCGAACCACAAATCAGCGTCATGGGCCGATTCAGCCGAACCGCAAGTGCCGAAATCGAAGAATGGCTCACGTTCTCCGAATAAATCGGCAAATCAATGTCGCCAAAACGCGTTATCCCGCGTGCACCCGTAAAACGGAGAATCTCTTCACCCTGCGCATCCGTCGTCCGATAACCCACTGCAAAACACGGCACGCGCATTGCTTCAGCCACAAGTTTGTTCACATTCCTGATGAACGACTCCAGAAGGCCTGAACCCATGGCAGAGGTTTCGCCAGCCTGCCTGCATAGCCGAAGCAGCGATAGCTGCTCCTCACGCACGCATTCCAAAAGCCAGAGCTGCTGCGCCGAAATGCTGAAAAATGGCGAACGGCGCAGATACGTCCCAAGACGTGTCGCCAAAGTCTCCAAAACACGCGATGTGAGGGAGGCAAGCGGCATGGTCTCGAAGAAATTGATCGACAAAAAACCAAACAATTCACTGTCACCGGCTTCATTGACACACAAAAGCGGCAGCAAAACCGTCAGTTTTTCCTTAGGACGATAAGCATTTGTCGCCACCCGATGCGCATTCTTCTGGAGCTCGCCCATCGAAAACCATTCCTCGCTCTCGCCATCCCCAATAAAAATGTTCAAACCAACGCAGCGCGTACGGCGGGCTTCCTCAAAAGCATAGCCTATCAACCCGGATGAATCGTTGTGATTGACCACAAACTCAAGCGAAGACAGATTGTCAAAATCAATGCCCTCTGTGGGGGCACAATACAACCGCTCCGTCATGATCTGAAAATGCGCCGGCCCAACGCCACTCATCACCATCGATTCAAGTGAGCTCGAAAGAAACAGGCAGGCCGAATGATCGCATCCACACCAAACCGGAAGCACCTCAAGGACACGCTCCAAAAAGGCCTTGATACCGAGGCCCTCGCCTTCATCAAAAATGATGCGCAGCGAATTGTGGCGAAAAGCGCGTATCGCTTCGTTGATTCGCGTTCGAAGCGCCACCGTGAAAATCTCGGCATCGAATACCCTGGCATCCTGACTTATCGCAAAGGCATGGATGTGCTCCCGGCCAGGCTCAGATATCGATAAAATCGGAAAAAATGTCAGGGCCTTGTCATCGATCGGCTTGACCAGAGGCTGCGAAATATTCGGCTGACCGCGCACCTCATTCACCAGAGAGGCATACTCGACATCCATGCTGTCCAATTGAGAACCATTCGCCGTGATGCGCAGCAGCACCGATGGCATATGACTCGCCTCAAAGCCGATCATCACCCAAAGATGCCCTATTTTGTGATCCAGCAACAGGGGCATCAGATAGCGATGCAGATGAACACCAAGGATATCCGTGATCGACTCCGTCCAGGGAGACAGATGCTGAAGCGACGCGATGTGAAGATCAGTCATAACGAACCAAACCCTCCGAGGGATGCGCTCACTGGGCGCAGGCAGAAAGATTCAGGCGAAGCTCTGTCGCCCCTACCCGAAACTGCAACTTGTCAAAAAATGGCAAGGCCTCCTGAGCATTGCCCGCCAGGTGAACACTTACCCAGGTTATGCCACGGGCGGCAACAGCCTCCAGAATAGACGATACCAACGCACGTCCTACGCCATGTCGTCGATGCTCGGGCTCCACCCAAAGCTCGCCAAGCGAGGCGGTGACTTCGACCTTAAAGAGGTGCGCCTGATATTCGATGACCGCTGCACCATAGCCCAGCAAAAGCTCCCCTTCTTCGCCGGGGGCACACGCGACATACGCAATATAGCGCTGATCAGCTATCCAGGACTGGCGCAGCCGATACATCTCCCAGGCATGCTGCCTGGGTGTCACCCTGAGTTCACTGAAGGCATCGTCTGAAGCGGCAGCCTGGCGTGCATGAAGTGCCTGAATGGCCTCCAAATCGTCCAGGCGAAGGCGTCGAATCACCACATCTTCGTATCGCACGGTCATGCTCCAACCCTCCCTTGCCTAGTCCGGCGCCGTGACGCGCACGACCTCCGAAATGCTCGACATACCGTCGAGCACCTTATTGAGCCCTGCCTGGCGAAGCGTCTGCATGCCAAGCCGGATAGCCTCCGCCTTCAGCTCCGCCGTCGAATACCCCTGTAACACACATGATCGCAGCTCTTCGTTAAATACCATCACCTCGTACAAGGCAATACGGCCTTTAAAACCGCCGTTGCAATGGTCACAGCCCACGGGTTCAAAAATTTTTGCCCCGGGGATGCGATCCTCTGCAACCTGCGCACGGCGAAGCGCCTCCACATCCACATGTGCCTCGCGCTTGCAATGCTGACAAAGCTTACGTGCGAGGCGCTGTGCCAAAATAAGGTTCACCGAACTCGTCACAAGAAAAGGTTCAATACCCATGTTCAACAACCGGCTTACCGTCGAGGGCGCATCGTTCGTATGCAGCGTGCTCAACACCATGTGCCCCGTCAACGCCGATTTGACGGCGATCTCAGCCGTCTCAAAATCGCGAATCTCACCCACCATGATGATATCGGGATCCTGGCGCAGAAAACTGCGAAGCGCCGCCGCAAAGTTCAAACCAATCCCATCGTGAATCTGAACCTGATTGATCCCCATGAGGTTAAATTCGACCGGATCCTCGGCCGTCGAAATGTTCTCTGTAAGCGTGTTGAGTTCACTTAAAGCGGAATACAGCGTCGTCGTTTTGCCTGACCCCGTCGGGCCCGTCACGAGCACCATGCCATAAGGACGGTGAATCGCCTCCTTGAAATCCTTCAGGGCTTTCTCCTCAAAACCAAGCTTCGTCATATCCAGCTGAAGGTTGGATTTGTCCAGCAGACGCATGACAACTTTCTCGCCAAAAAGCGTCGGCAGCACGGAAACGCGAAAATCCATCTCGCGGCCTGCGCCAAGCTTGAGCTTAATACGGCCATCCTGTGGCAGGCGGCGCTCGGCAATGTCCAGACTCGACATGATCTTAATGCGGCTCACAATCGCATTGCGAAGCTTCAAAGGCGGACGCATCACTTCCTTCAGGACGCCGTCGATTCGGAAGCGCACGCGCATCTGCTTTTCGTAAGGTTCAATGTGAATATCTGAAGTGCCGTTGCGGATGGCATCGACCAAAATCGCGTTGACCAGGCGCACAACCGGTGCTTCCTCCGCCATATTCTGAAGATCAACCGCATTGACGGCTTCTTCTTCTTCGCCAAACTCAATGTCGTCAAGGCTGAGATCGCCAAAGGCTGACTCAAAATCGACCGCGCCAGACGCTTCATGGCGGCTATCCGAGGCACTCTTGGGATAATACCGCTCAATGGCTTCGAGGATGGCCTGCTCTCCTGCCACNACCACCTCAATGCTGTAGCCCGTCAAAAACTTCAAATCGTCGATCGCAAACATGTCTGTTGGATCGCTCATGGCCACTATCAGTGCATTGCCGCTGCGATTGATCGGCAAACAACAGTGCTTCAGCGCCATATCACGCGGGATGGTGCGAAGGATATCCTTGCTCACCTCGCCAATCTCGGTCAAATTTACAAACGGAACCCCAAACTGACGGCTCAGAAAACTCGTCATATCCTGCTCGCGCACGTAGCCGAGCTTTGTCAGCACGCCCGAAAGCCTCCCCCCCTGCTTGCGCTGCTCACTGCGCGCCTGCTCAAGCTGGGCTCCCGTCACTATTTGACTGCGCAAAAGCAGTTCGCCGAGTTTTTGCTCCTTGACCGTCATCCACCTGCTCCTAAACTATAACGTTCACGCCATCTGCCGTGCGCACGAACCCCAATTTTGCCTTTAACATACACACGTCGTCTTTGTTAAGCATGTTTGCGTTTTGAGTCATCATTTCCCCCCTCCAGGACACTTTGCCAGACGGATCGCCTGACCGCCTGCTCCATACATAAAAGAAATAAGAATTGCGACATGTAGGGCTTTGTGGTACGTAACGCGCACGCGTGGCGGCTCCGTTTTTTCGAGTCGCAGGCGCGGTTAGGCATGGGTTTGACTATTTTTGGAGGTGGTCATGGCTTCTCTCGACGGAGCGGCGTCCTCACTCGTCGTCGTGGGCTCTATTGCGCTGGATACCATTTCGACACCACAAGCAAGCGATCGCGTTGGGTTGGGCGGCTCTGCAACCTATTTTTCGGCTTCCGCCGGTCTCTTCAGCCAGCCTCAGGTCATCGCCGTCCTGGGCGAAGATTTCGACAGAACACAGCTCGATTTCCTCGTCGAACGCGGTGTCGACCTGTCGACTGTCACCACACAGGCAGGGAAAACCTTCCACTGGCAGGGCTCCTACGACGACGACCTCGCCGAAGCGACGACGCTTAAAACCGATCTTAATGTCTTTGCCAACTTCGAACCCGAACTCTGCGACAGCCAGAAAGACTGCGACTTTCTGTTTCTGGCCAATATCCTGCCACAGCTCCAGCTCAAAGTCGTCGAGCAGTCCCGGGCAAAATTCGTCGCCGCCGACACCATGAACCTCTGGATTAACCACGAACGCGCCGCCCTCATGAAGGTTCTTGAGCGCATCGACATGCTCATCGTCAACGAAACCGAAGCACGCCTGCTAAGCGGCCAAAAATGTCTCACCCAGGCCGCACACATGATCCGAAGCTATGGCCCGAAAATTGTCGTCATCAAATGCGGACGCTACGGCGCCGCCATGCTGCATGACACCAGCTTCTTCTCATGCCCGGCCTACCTCACCGCAAACATCGTCGATCCAACCGGATGCGGCGACACCTTTGCCGGCGGCCTGCTCGGAACACTCGCCAAACACAAAACCGTCACCGACGACACCCTCCGCGAAGGCATCATCGTCGGCACCGCCCTGGCCAGCCACACCATCGAAG
>WQTY01000097.1 GCA_009786045.1 Pseudomonadota bacterium
GCATTGCACGATGGTGCGGGGCGACGATTGAGGGAGGTATGGAAATGATAAACAAAGTAACGTTTATGGTCGTTTGCATGTCGTGCCTGGCACTCTTTGCTTTTGCATGTTCTAATGAAAGTTGCGAAGTAAAACGCGAATCGGGAAAAGTCGATGCTTACGCACAAGCTTTGATTGACGAGTTCTATCCATTGAATGTTGAACAAAATCAGGCTGATTTAGCTGACTTTTTTTCACGATGAAAGAGCGTGTGCAAATAAATATGACAGAATATCGTGATTGTGTCATTGGGTGTGAAGGTTGTATAGGTAGCAGTGATGGAAGCATACCACCTTGTCCACCGTGTGGTAGAATTTGTACTGTAGAAGACAGACGTGCTACTTTTAGGGCTGAAATGCGTCTGGCGTTGGAAATTCAGGCTTGCGCCATACAGGAATGCGAAAGATTGGGAAAATATATTTGGTCGCACTCAAACGGTTTCGGCTGTCTGATGAATCTTGATGCCGCCCTAACCTCTCGTAGAGCGTGAGGATATTGAGAGGCTTGAAATTAACTATATCGTGCCGCCTCCCATCTGAGTAGCTGGCAAGTTGTCCATGCGAAGGGCAGGCGTGGTGGCAGGGCGAAGCATTGCAGGGCCTTCGGGCACCCCTCAAAGGAGGGGAACTTGAGAGCTTACTTGCTCAACATCATAGCCAGAGTGATAGTGATGATAAGAATCTTTGCCCTTCACCCACAAGCGATGCGTTAGCATCGCAGGGGGTGTGGGGGAGCTGGCTCCACCACATAAAGAACTGTGTGAGAGAAATTTTTACGTTGACATCTGCTGTCATCGGGTACAATGGCTGCCCAGAGACATGCTCAGGCATGTTTTTGACCAAAAACTGAGCAAACCACTTGTTGGGGTGTTTTTCAGCATCCTGTTGGAAAGGATTCTATTGATGTCATCCATCATGAACTTCTCTTTGCCGGTCACGGATCCGGTAACACAATTCTTACTGATCCTCATCATTATTTTAATCATCCCCATTATCTTTAACAAAATAAAGATTCCATCGCTGTTGGGGCTGATTATTGCCGGAATCGCTATCGGGCCTCTGGGCTTAAACATCATGGCCAAAGACGCCAGCTTTGATTTGTTCGGTACTGCCGGATTGCTGTTTATCATGTTCCTGGCCGGATTGGATACGGACATGACGGAGTTTAAGAAAAACAGCGCCAAAAGCGCTGTATTTGGCGTATCTACCTTTCTTTTCCCTTTTTTGTTAAGTGCGGCAGTCAGTTACTTTCTTTTGGACTTATCCCTCATCTCGTCGGTTCTGGTCGGTGCCATGATTGCACCGCATACGCCGATCATGTATCCGATTGTGACCAAATTCGATGTGCAAAAAAACATTGCGGTCAGTGTTACCCTTGGGGGGACCCTGATCACAAATATTGTTTCTTTTGTGATCATTATTGTCGTGGTCGGCATGTCAACCGGCGACGTCAATCAGTCATTCTGGGTGCAGCTTTCCATTTCTGTGGTGATTTTCGCAGCGATTATGGCTTTTCTTTTTCCGCTTGCCGCGCGTTTCTTTTTCAAAAAATTTCAGGACAATATATTACAGTTTATCTTTGTGCTGGTCATGCTTTTCCTGGGTGCTTTTGTTGCCGAGGTGGCAGGCATTGAAAAAATCATCGGTGCCTTATTTGCCGGGATGGCTTTAAGCAGGCTGATCCCCCGGACATCGCCGCTCATGAATCGAATCCAGTTCGTCGGCAATTCGATTTTCATCCCCTTCTTTTTGATTAGCGTGGGCATGCTGGTCGATCTTCGTGCTTTCGTCAAGGACTTCCAGACGATCAAAGTCGCCATTTTCCTGACCGCTATCGCCCTCATCTCCAAATACCTGGCAGCATGGATTACTCAAAAGTGGCTGGGCTTTTCGGTCGACCAGCGCAGGATTATCAACGGACTAAGCACTGCCCAGGCCGCAGCAACCCTTGCCGTGGTCATGGTCGGGTACAAGCTGGAGATGCTAAATGATGCCTTTCTGAGCGGAACGCTGATCATGATCCTGGTCACCTGTACGGTCGCTGCTTTGCAAACTCAGACGGGCTCCAAGAATATCGCACAGCAGAAAGTATCTGTCCCGGATGCGGAAAGCGACAACAAGAGCAGTGAAGAAGAGCGAATTCTCATCTCAGTCAGCAATTTTGAAACTGTCGAAGACCTGGTCAACCTGAGTACGATGATCAAATCGCAGAGCAGTAAACAGGAACTGTACGCACTCAATATCATTAACAGTAACCGATCGACAGCTTCGGATGATCAAAATGCAACCAAGATTCTCGACATCGCCTCGGAAGTTGCATCCGCCACGGATAACTCCATTCATCGGTTAATGCGCTACGATGTCAATATTATCAACGGCATCACGAATGTCATCAAAGAGAATCATATTACGGATCTGGTTCTTGGCGTCTATAAGAAAAAAGGCATCTCCAGTGCATTCATCGGTTCTTTGAATGAAGGCATCCTGGCCAAAAGTAATTCGACAACATTTATTTATAAAGCAGCTCAGCCGATTGCAACCATTAAAAGCCACCGCATTTTTGTCCCTGAGGGAGGGGAAAAAGAATTGGGATTCTCTTCCTGGCTATTGAAACTCACGAATATCGCACTTAACAGTGGTACAAAACTTATTTTCTATAGTTCGGAGAAAACACTTTCGTACATTCGCGAATTCCAGAAAAAGCATACGATAGACTGTGAGTTTGTAGAATTCACAGACTGGGACGACTTTTTGATCCTTTCACGCGATTTTGGAAAAGACGATAACCTCATCTTTGTATTAAGCCGTAAGGTCGGGTTAAGCTACCATCGCTACATGTGTAAGGTGCCGGATTACCTGAATAAATATTTCCAGCAGAATAGTTTTATCCTCATTTTCCCCATGCAATTGGGCATCAGCATTTCCCACATTACGGAAGAGGTCGAAGCCATATCTCGCCACTAGCCTTGGGTCTTTTCCACAAGCGATGCATGTCCCCTCCGTCGAAGCCTCCCTCTCTGAGGGAGGCGGCGCAAAGCGCCCCTTGGGGGCCCGCCGACACCTTCCCTTTCAGGGGAGGTTTGCGAGGCGCACGGGGCAGGGCCGTCGAGTTCTAAAAATCTTTCGATATCGCAGGTGGAAAGTCATCATAAAAAGCGACAATTTTGGCCAAAAACGAATCATTTCGTCCAGCTCCCCACAAGCGATACGTGCATCCCCCCGGCTTTCAGCCACCCCCCTTGAAAGGGGGGCAATCGCAGGGGGTGCGGGGGAACCTGTTCCCCCGCACATAAGAAAGAGAGAACTTGAACATGACGAATTTTGAATTTCACATTCGCGATATTTCCATCCGGCCGGCCACGGCCATTGCCCCTATGGATGGTTTGACAGACGCTTTGCTTCGTGGGCTTATTCGCCGTTGCGGCGGGTGTGGCCTGTCCGTGACGGAGTTTGTCAATTGCGAGGCATTGACCCGCGATGTCGAGCGGACATGGGCCAAGACCCGCATGCCCGAGGATGAGCGCCCGGCGAGTGTTCAGATTTATGGCAGGATTCCTGAGAACTTGGGGCGGGCGGCGGCGATGTGTGAGGCGCGCGGTGCCCAGATCATTGACCTGAACCTTGGTTGTCCTGCCAAGCAGGTGGTTTCTGGCAATGCAGGGAGTGCGCTGATGCGCGAGCCCGAGCTTTGTGCGCAGATTTTTCGATCCGTCAAATCTGCCATTTCCATTCCGATGACCGTTAAGATGCGCCTGGGGTGGAATGATCACCGTATGAACGTTGCGGAAATAGCGCACATCGCTCAGGAGGAAGGCGCTTCGATGATTGCCGTGCATGCTCGGACGCGTGAGGAGGGGTATCGCGGCAAGAGCCGGTGGCATCTCGTTCGTCCCGTTGCCGAGTCGCTTTCGGTGCCGCTTCTCATTAACGGCGACATCCTGACGCGCCAGGATGCGCGCCAGGCGCTCGCGGCTTCGGGAGCCACAGGCGTCATGGTTGGGCGTGGCCTTTTGCGAAACCCCTGGCTCCTTTCCCAAATTGCGCAGGACCTGGCTGGCGAGGAGGTGGTCGAACCCACGCTTGCCCAAAGATGTGACTTTCTTTGCAGCTATATCGACGGCCTTGAGTCGAACGACATGTCGGTGAAAGGCATTTTGGGCAAAATTAAGTGCTTCATTGGTTACTTCACGCGCGCTCTGGCCTACTCGTCCCAAATGCGCGAACGCGTCTTTCGCACGCAAACCATCGACGAGATCCGCCAGGCACTCGTCGAGTATTTCGACATCCTGCAACAAGACAGCCTCAAGGATATCTTCGATGGCGTGGTCCCCGACAGCGAAGGGAATGCCCGGTTTAAGGAAGGCGACCCCAGGCGCTGCGATTATTAGAGCATTTTCATTTTTCTTTTCGTGGGGGAACCAGTTCCCCCACACCCCCTGCGATGCTTTTGCATCGCTTGTGGGTGAAGGGCGAAATATTATTATTTGTGGCGACATACCTCGCTTTGCAAGCAGAAGAAATGCTGTTTGTCTGTGCAGTCACTTGACATCGGAGTGCCTCCCTGCGGTCACGCTTGTGCATTTTTGTGTTTGACCGCAGCGTTATCCTAAGTATATCGAGCTGGGGGTTCTAACTGCTGTTGATCTCTACTGTGGCTGTTAAATGTGATGAAAAAGAATCAATATTTGACCTATGCTGTCGTCATTTTGACATTATTCTGGGCGGGATGTTCAGGACAATCGAGCATCATTGTCAACGAAACGCCTGAGCAAACGTTGCACGAAAATCCTTCGGCAAATGACGAAAACTCTGAACACAACATACCATGCGCTGTCAGTGTCGAAAATGAGACCACTGACAGCGATACTGCCAAAGCAGCTGTTCAAGAAGTTCAGGTTGACAGTGTGATCACCGATGAAATGATACACTTTTATGCACAGTGGCCAGCCCGCGTCGATGCGCTTTCACGACGATTTGACGAAAATGGACACGTCACGGTTCCGAAAGGGCACGACGATGATCCATGTTTCGATGAAGAAGACGAGTGTTTGCCAGTGCATGGCTGTCCGCAAAACACATATTGGGGGAAACCAGATTGCAATAATTTCCGCACGCTCTCTACTTGTGTCAACAATATCCCGCATGATATCCGATGCGCTGACGATGAATTTTGTTACAATGGCATGTGTCAGCCGAAGCAATTTTCCTGTGATGAAAATGCCAAACCGCAGTGCATTGATTTCGAAAGATCGCTCAGCTGCGAGGATGGCTATTGGATGCTGAAATACTGCCACAGGAAATGGGGGGAGATCTGTCATGAGGGAGAATGCGTTGATGAAAAGACAGTGTATGAAATGTGTATTGAATTTGAAGCCTACTGCGATGGTGCTGCCGTTGTAAGTTGTGAAAACCGCCATGTGACGCGAACGCCGTGTTCTGAAGGACAGCATTGTCTGGATGGCAAATGTTTAGAGAAGGTGGCTGTCGGGGGCGAGTGTTCTTCAGATGCATATATTCCCCGGTGTTTGCAGGAGCGTTCGACGCTATTGTGTGTTGATGGCGTTGTGACGGAGATTCCCTGCGGTGATCGCGTTTGTTCTCGCGGCCGGTGCGAAGAACCGTGTCATAAAGACACCTATTCGCCGCGATGCCGTGGGGATTTATCGATCAGTCAGTGTGTCAACGGTGTTGTTAAAGTCGTTCATTGTGGTCATCGACGGCATTGCGCAGATAATACTTACTGTCGAGAAAATCATCCCAAATACCAATGCGCAGACGAATGTATTGTCGATTCCTATACATTAGGCGATGCATGCGATATCGATGAATTTGAGCCGTTTTGCGGTTATATGAACGATGTATTGGCGTGTACGGGTGAGGGCGAAGTATTTCAATCCATCTGCAAGCCATCCGAGTTTTGTTTGAAAGGGAAATGTGTCCAATGCGATCCAGGCAAGTATGCACCGAATTGCATAGACAGCGAATTTGTCACATGTTCAGATGCCGGAATGATTGTGACGATAAAATGCGCCGATAATGAAACATGTCAGGATGGCAAATGTACTTTGTCGGTAGTTGCTGCTGTGGATGTGAATAGTGCGGCTGACGTGAAATCTTCATGTGAAGCCGTGATGTGCGCGAAATCTGAAAAATGCCAAAATGGAAAATGTATCGGCAAAGAGTGTGACCCCGCAAAGTATGGAACGCAATGCAAAAGAGATGCTGTGACGCCGATGGTTTGCATTGACGGTTATATTCGGGAATTACCGGCATGCGGAGGCGACAAACCGGCTTGTGTCAATGGAATATGCGTTGCGTGCAATATGCAGACGTATGACCTCGCTTGTGCGGATAATCAAACGGTGCAATCATGTGTCAACGATCAAATCGTGACGACGGCGTGCAGCAGATCAGAAAAATGTATCCCAAAGAAGGGATGCATCAGTAAGTGTGGCGAATCCTATGAGGACAGGTGTTTTGGTGATGATACCATCACGTTTTGTGACGAGATGGGCGTCATCAGAGAAACACGCTGTAGAACTGATGCGTGCAGAAATGCAGAATGCGTTAATCTTGGGCACGGTACATGCTGGACTTATGGCGGAGGGTGTCATGTGCATGGCTCTAAACACTATGTATTGACCTGTAAAGATGATGGGGAAATCCTTGATCCAGATGATCCAGACTGGTACATGCCTGAACCGATATATGGTGAAATGTTATGTACAGGTGGCGAGTTTTGCTCAGAAGAGGCTTATTACCCCGGCTGTCGTTCGCCATGCAGTGTTCCCGGCGAGATCACTTGTGAGGGGAAATGCGTGAGCATAAAAGCGGTGGATGGTTCCATGAGGCTTGGCTATGATTATGAATGGTGCGACGAGAACGGATGTCTGGAGTGCTATCAAAATGCTTTTGGACACAGCGTCATGCGCTATATTCCTGAATTTATTGGCAGTCAAAGAGCCGAATCATTCAATAAGTCGAAAGCTACGTGCAGTTCTTCGAATGTCGCTACATCCTATTCACGTATTGCTCGTTCAGGATACCTGCAAACAGAGATGGATTGTTCAAAGCTCGCGATTTCATCCCCATGTGTTACCTATACGGATGCTTCCGAAAAGCTAAAGGTCGCCAAATGCAAAACAGCGCTCGACGTTGTCATTGACGGCAAAACTACCCCTGTTTCCACGCTTGGCACTTGCAGCAAAGATAACAAACAGCTTCATGTACTCTATTGGGAAACCGCCGATAAGACAAACCATCGTTCGACGACGTGCGACAACGCATGCGTGACGGCAAAAAGCAATGGTATTCAATATGCTTATTGCAAATAATACCATTTCGCCTTTCCTCCACAAGCGATACGTAAACCCCTCCGTCGGCTTTGCCGCCACCTCCCCTGAAGGGGAGGCTGTCGCAGGGGGTGAGTGGGGGATAGCGGGGCGTTGCGGGGCCGGCGACTGAGGCCCCGCTCTTGGGGGTAGACGCGTATCGC
>WQTY01000098.1 GCA_009786045.1 Pseudomonadota bacterium
CGGGGCGGCGATTGAGCCCCGCAGAGGGGGTCGCCGCGTATGCGGGCTAATGCCCGCATAGCGGCGCAGGGGGCGTTGCCCCCTCAAAATTATTTATAGATAGTTTTTTATCATATCGGATTCGACATTTATCATGTTTTGGAATATTTTCTTGAAATAACTTTTTTATACCTAAATGAGGAGGGGAGATGTGTTCCAGGGGGGTGAGGCGATTTCGGCAGGTTTAAAACGATTTTTTGTTATGAGATATGGATTTTAGTTTTTGTGGTTGCTACCATGTCTGACGGCTGTGTTGTGGGCTAGGTTAACTGACTCAGCGTGTATCGTTTGTTTATGCGCTGCTTGCATGGAGATTGACTATGCGACGGTGGATCATGATTCTGGCGATTTTGGCTTTGGGTGGCGCTGGCAGTGCTTGTGATGGCGATGATCCAAAGCCCATAAAACCCGATGATGGGAATGATCCAAAACCGGATCAGATCATTGTCACGAAGCCTTCTGAAACGTGTGACAGGCACGAGCAGCTTTGCGAAGGGGTGTGTATCGACGTTACCCGTTCGAGGCAGCACTGTGGGGGGTGTTCGACGGTTTGCGGCGCTGGCGAGGGCTGCAACGAGGGCGTATGCCGCCAATGCACGGGTAGCCAGACGCTTTGTGGTGAGATGTGTGTCAATACCATGACCAGTGCGGATCATTGCGGCGGGTGTGGCCTTTTCTGCCCGCCCAACATGCAGTGTCGAGATGGGGGCTGTGTCTGCAGCCCGGGCTATGTCGATTGCGATGGTGACTTGTCGAATGGCTGTGAGGTTCGCGGTTCTTGTGATTGCAGGCCGGGCGATGTGATGCCGTGCTATGATGGGCCTGTTGGCACCGCCGATGTGGGCGAGTGTAGGTCTGGTACGATGACCTGCCTGCATGATGTGTCTGGGGATGTGTACTGGGGCTTGTGTGAAGGGGCCGTGTATCCGGTGTTTGTCAATATATGTACTGAGCTGGACTACAACTGCAATGGTCTGCCGGACGGTCACGAGGATTGGGATGGTGACGGCTATTCGATTTGTGATGGTGACTGCTGTGACAATCCGTCCTGTGGGCTGTCAAATCCAGAAATTGTCAATCCGGGCATGCTGCCGGTGCCCGGCTCTGATATCGATTATAACTGCAGCGGGACGCCTGGCAGCAGCCTGCCTGCCTGGCAGGATTTTCCGATTCTTCCCTATACCTATAATGTGTCAGACCTCAATGCCACTGCCAGGGCCATGGCGCAGGCCATGGGCATTATCTGGCAATGCGAGTCCGGGGCGGACTGCCACTATGGCCTGCTGGAGGCCAGGCTCACGCGCTCCAACAGCTCGGCGCTCCCCGATAAACGCCAGGTCAATGTTCTTAGCGACTTTGCCAATGCCGAAGGGGTGAAAAAAATCCTGCCGCGTGAGGGCAACACCTTCGCCGTGATCTCTTCCGGTGAGGCGCTGGATGTCTTCAGAGGGGTCTCTTCTGCTGACCTCGAAATCGAGACCATCGTCAGCGAAACGGTCAACCCCGATGGCAGCGTGACGCGCGTCTCTGCCGACTCCCGCATTCCCGATCGGTATGCTGCCGTTCATGGCGGAAAACTCGCCTCTCACGAGCTCTGTCAGGCGGAAACATTCCCGCCCATCTTCGATTCTGTCCAGCTTCACCTCAAGATTAGGGCGCCTCGCAATGCCAAGGGTTTCCAATTCGACTTCCGCTTCTTCTCACGCGAGTACCCAGAGTTTATCTGTTCAAAATTCAATGACTTTTTCCTCGTTCTGCTCAAATCAACGCATGAAGAGATGAAGGCCTATCCCGATGGCAACATTGCTTTCGACATCAAGGGCAATCCTGTGTCCGTCAACAACGGCTTCTTTACGACCTGCCGCAGGATCCCCTGCCAGACGCAGTCTGATTGTCCCGCCTTTATGACCTGTGAGAGCAATCTCTGCTCGGCGGGNGCGGATACATGCCGGGACGGCGATGGGGCAATTGAGGCCTATTACCCACAGCCTTATGGTTACGGTTATGGCCGTGGCGGCGGTACTGCCTGGCTTACCACAACCGCACCCGTCGTTGGCGGCGAGGACTTTGAGCTTGATTTTTACCTTTGGGATACGGGCGATCGCAAGTATGACTCCAGCGTCATCCTCGACAACTTTAAGTGGCTTCTCGACGAAACGAAGGTGGGCACCGCTCCGTCTACCGGCGTCAACTAGATCAGCGCAGCAGCGAAGGAGTATATCATGGGAATTCGAAATATTTTCTGCGTCATTGCCGCGTTGATGCTGGTCACGGCCTGTGACAATGATTCAACAAACGGCAACGTCGATGTCAAACCCAAGCCAGATCCCGAATATATCATCGTCCCGGGGTGTAATGCCGAGAACTGTGCTGCCACCTGCTGCGGCAACGTGTGCCGCGATACGATGACCAATAGCAGGCACTGCGGTGGCTGCAATATCGCCTGCGCAGCGAATCAGTACTGCCATGGTGGCCAGTGCGTCAACGAAGGCACGGAGTGTCCGCCAGGGCAGCATCGCTGTGATGGTGTTTGCACGGATGTGGTTCAGAATGCCGATCACTGCGGCGGTTGCAACAATGCCTGCGACGACGGATTTAACTGCGCTTCGCGTATTTGTGTCCGTCAGTGTGGGGAGCTGGCAAACTGCGGCAATGTCTGTATTAATACCTGGTCAAATCCTGATCATTGTGGTGGTTGCGCCCGTGTTTGCGACGAAACCGATGCCTGCGTCGACGGCCGATGCTCCGATAAGTGTCCGCAGGAAGGCATTGTTTGCCACCGCGCCTGCGTCGATGCGCAAAGCGATCCGAGCCACTGTGGCGGCTGTGACCAGGTTTGTGACGATGGTTTTGCCTGTTTACAAAGCGCCTGCTCTGATGTCTGCCCGCAGGAAGGCGCCATCGTTTGCAAGAATACCTGTATTGATATCAGCAGTGACAACGCCAACTGTGGTGAATGCGGCAATGCCTGCGCAGACAATGCCTATTGCCTTGATGGCGCGTGCGTCAGCACCTGTGATAACGCCAATGCCCTCGTCTGCCACCACGCCTGCGTCGATGTGAGCGTCGATCTCCAGAACTGCGGCGGCTGCGGCATCGCCTGCGTTCACTCACAGCGCTGCCTTGATGGCACCTGCATCAGCACTTGCGATGACCCCGATGCTCTCGTCTGCAGTCATGTCTGCACCAATGTCATGGCAGATGCTGCCAACTGCGGTGCCTGTGGCCATGTTTGTTCGGAGGGGAGAATCTGTCAGGACGGCCATTGCGCCTGCCCGGCAAGTGACCCCGACTGCAATGTGCCCACACCAACCTGTTCGAAAGATGAAACGCTTTGTGGCAAGACATGTGTCGATGCCCAAACGAATCTCCATCATTGCGGTGGCTGCGACCGGGCCTGCGAGGGTGGCGAAGCTCGCTGCATACTCGGAAAATGCATCGACTGCTCGGGCAAAACCACCTGCGCAGATGGCACGTGTGCCGACATCAAAACGGACTCTGCCAACTGCGGTGCCTGTGGCATTTCCTGTCCGCCTAATGTGGCCTGTGTCGACGGTGCCTGCGCAGGCTGCATCGCAAACTTCGTCAATTGCGACGGGAATCCCGAGACCGGCTGCGAAAAAACAACGGCCGAATGCGACTGTCTCCCTGGCCAGACTCGCTCTTGCTACTTCGGACCAGCGGGCACATTGAATGTAGGAACCTGCCGTGCCGGAACGATGATGTGTGAGGGTGGCAAGTGGGGTGATTGCGTGGGACAGGTTTTGCCCGTCTATGTCTTCGATTATGCAGATGTGTGCCTGAATCCCGCCAATCGTGGACGCGACCAGGACTGCAACGGCATCGCCGATGATTATGGCGACGCCGATGGCGATGGCGTGGCGTATTGCAATGGCGATTGCTGCGACACCAAGGAAATGTGCCCGGGCGTTGACCCAACCCTCGTTGGGCCGCATATGCTCGAAATCCCGGACAACGGCATCGACGACAACTGCAATGGCCTCATCGACGAACCTATCAACACTGCAGTTTGCGATTCCATGGCAGGTGCGACGAACTGGACAGCACACAGCAATGGTCGAGGAAACCACTGGCAGCCAACCACAATCACCACTGCCAACACTGGGAACATGGCCGCCAGTGTCAGCAGCACGATTGTGGGTGTTGGTGAAGGACTCGCGCGTTCTATCGATATTTGCAACTATGCGGCAAGTGGCTACGGTCTCATTTCCTCAAGAGTGACCACAGCCATCAATCCCGCAGCTGCACCCACCAGCTCGAATATGCCACAACCTCGGCAAGTGAGCGTCATGCGGCATTGGGCGAAGCTGGCGACGCCTACAGTCCCACATATTTCACCCACGCGTGGGTCAACCTTTGCTGTACTTTCTTCGGGCATAGCCACGGATGCTGCTCACAACAACAATAACAGCTCTATTTCGAATGTAAGCGGCGGCCTCATACCGCCAAAATACACGGCGGTACATGGCACAAACCTGAGGAGTCATCCAAGTTGCACGTCTTCAAACAGCATCAACGACACTGTGATGTGGACCCTCAATTTGAAGGCGCCGAAAAACGCGCAGGGATTCAGCTTTGACTTCCGCTTCTTCTCTTACGAATATCCACAGTATGTTTGTACACAATACAACGATTTCTTCATGGTAATCCTGCGCTCGAAGAATACCAAGGACGAAGTGCCAAAGGATGGCAACATCGCTTTCGATTTGCTTGGCAGCCCTGTCTCTGTCAATAATGCCTTCTTTACCTCTTGTACGCCGTTCACGTGTACATCCCTTTCGAATTGCCGGGCGAATTACACAAGCTGCACGGCCGGATTGTGTTCGAACGCTTATGGTGCCTGCCCGGATGGACGCTCTGATGTGGATGCATACACCTCATCGGCTGGTATTGGCGGCGGCACTGCCTGGCTGACAACCTCTGCCCCTATCGAAGGCGGCGAAGCGTTCTCAATTGACTTCTACATTTGGGATACCGGCGACCAGTCACTTGACTCCTCCGTTATCATTGACAACTTCCGCTGGCATCGCGACCCAACCGTGGTTGGCACCGTGTTCACGGATGATCGCGACAAACCCTAAGGAACAGCACCTGTGAGGGGGGCTATTTGGGCCAAAGACCCAAATACGCCCCCCCAAGCGGCTATTGGCCCAGCTGGCCAATACGCCGCTTTTTTATGGGCTGCTCAGCAAGGGCACAGCGAAATGCAGCGCTTTCTAGTCGTTGCAGAGCATTATCGTTTGCAGCAGGTGGCTACGAGTGATGCACTTTGCTCTTCCATCCACAAGCAATGCGCAGCATTGCAGGGGGTGTGGGGGACAGAGTTCCCCCACATAAAAAACTAAGCAAAAAAAACTAGTAGTTCTCGGCTTTAAGCTGGAAGTACGACTGAGGATGGGCGCATGTCGGGCAAAGTTTTGATGCCTTTTTGCCGATGAGGATATGGCCGCAGTTGATGCATTGCCAAATGCAGTCGCTCTCTCGCGAAAACACGATGTCGTCTTCGATATTCTTGAGCAATTTACGATAGCGCGCTTCGTGGTTTTTTTCAACTTCGCCAACGAGCTCAAAGAGTTTGGCGATGTCAGTAAAACCTTCCTCCTTCGCCTCTTTGGAGAAATTGGCATACATGTCTGTCCATTCGTAGTTTTCGCCCTCTGCGGCATCAAGCAGATTCACCGTGGTGGTGGGAATGGCATTGTCGTGCAGCTGTTTAAACCAGAGTTTGGCATGCTCTTTTTCGTTTTCGGCTGTCTCGATGAAAATGTTGGCGATTTGCTCGTAGCCTTCTTTGCGGGCCTGACTCGCATAATACGTGTACTTATTCCGCGCCATGGATTCGCCTGCGAAGGCAGTTTTGAGGTTGGCTTCGGTTTTCGTACCTTTAAGCGATTGACTCATGGATTCTCTCCTTTTGAGGGTGGCGCCTGGCCACCGTGACGGTTGGATCAGACTTTGACAAATGCTTCGACGCCTTCGCCGCAGAGCGGGCACTCGTAGTCAGGCGGAAGTGAGACAGCTTCTACCTCGTATCCGCAAACTGTGCAACGCCAGGTCACTTTTTCGGCTTGGGCACTGTTGTCTTGTGTTGAATTCTCTGTCATGGTTTTTCTCCTTTCTGGATGTTTATGGGATGTCGTCAGGGGCTAGCTGACGCACGAAAATGCCTCGACGCCTTCTCCGCAGAGCGGACAGGTAAAGTCCGGCGGGAGCGACTCAGCTTTAGTTTCATAGCCGCACACGCGGCAGCGCCAAACTTTGGCAGCCTGCGTGCTGGGGGTGGGGGGAACATTCGCGGCAGGCGGTTCGATTTTGACGAAGGCCTCAATGCCGTGTTTGCAGAGCGGACAGATATAGTCCGGCGGGAGCGACTTGGCTTCAATCTCGAAGCCGCAGACTTTGCAGTGCCAGATGGGGGTGGCCGATGGTTCGGTTTTGGGTTTGACTTCAACAAAGGCTTCAATGCCATGTTTGCAGACGGGGCAGATATAGTCTGGCGGGAGCGACTCAGCTTCGATCTCAAAGCCGCAAACCTCGCAGTGCCAAAGTTTTGTCTTTGGCGCCTGGGCTGCCTGTTTGGGTTTTGGCTTAATATGTGACTGGTAGTAGCTGTAGGACAGCGTTGGTGCTTCGCTCAGCAGTTCTGCCTCGGCAACGTTGCCGAAAAAGAGCGTGTGGGTGCCGAGATCCTTGGTTTCAGCCGTCTTGCAGGCCAGATAGCCATTCGAATGGGAAGCCAGGCGATAAACGCCGCCCGATTCTTCGAGGGTCACGGGGGCTGACGACGAGAACTTGTCGGTATCGCGGCTGGATTTGAACCCGAAGTGAGCAATGATGTCGAAGGTCGTGGTTTGATCAAGGATGGAAACGTTAAAGCGGCCGCTGCGCAATATCGTGTTGTGGGTATCCGATTTTTTGTTGATGGCCACGACAACGCACGGCGGTGTTTCGGTGACCTGCATCACGGTATTGACGACGCAGGCAGCATTGTGGTGCTCGTCGTCGCGCGAGGATACGATGTAAAGCCCATAGCAGATGTTCATGAGTGTTTTTGCGTTCAAGATCCTTCTCCTTGCTAGTTTCTGCCCAGGCAACATGCACGCGGCAGAATCACCCCGCACAATCACCTCAATTTTTGAATCTCTGCCTTAAACTATACTCGTTGGGAGACATTCTGCACAACGAATTTCGACAGGCCACTGGCAAGAATCGACAAGCCACTGGCAAGAATGGCATATAATGGCATATCATGTGATCGTGACAATCCTCTGGACTTATTTTTCCTTACACACCACTTCACCCACTTCACCCACAAGCATGCCAAAGGCATTGCAGGGGGAGGCCCCCACGGCCGTCGAGTTCTAAAAATCACCCGTCATCTCAAGCGAGAAATCGTTCCAAAAGACGAGAATTTTAGCCAAAAACGAATCATTTCGCCCTCTACCCACAAGCA
>WQTY01000099.1 GCA_009786045.1 Pseudomonadota bacterium
CCATCCCGAACTCGGAAGTTAAGCTCTCTAGCGCCGATGGTACTGCGTGGGTGACTGCGTGGGAGAGTAGGTCGTCGCCGGCTTTTTTTGTTCAATGTACAGATGACAATGTACAAATGGGTGGTTGGCAAAACGGCGTTTTTTGCTTTTGTTGGAGCGAGTTGTGCATGTCTGTGGTCTCTTCAGGTGCGGTCGAGCCGTCGGCTGTTAGAACAAACACCTTAGGGAGGGAACCATGAAAACGCTGAACAATGTACGCCCCATAATCCTGTTTCTCATAACTGTGTTAAGCACATCGTGTTATAGTTATGCGGTGGTGCCAAGAGGAGCTCAGGCAAGTGAAGCTCGGACGGGGGGGACTGAACAGGAAAGGCTTTTAAAGGCTGCCGAGAGCAGTGTACGTAATAGGGCTGTTTTCGATTTGGGCTGTAATAATCCTAAGCTGGTGCACTTGAGCCAACTTGAGTGGTTTGGACGCACTGAAGATGGTAGTTCTGTATACAAGGGCGTTATAGGCGCAATTTGCGATGATTCTCGTGCATCTTATGTCGCTAATTGCATCATGAGCATAGAATTGTTCAGGGGGAGGACATTTATATGTGTCGCCGAGTAGGTGTGTTGTCGTTGGGGGGGCACAGAATCGCTTATGGTCACACGCGTCGATGTATTTGAATGGGGAGCGAGTGCGTGTCCGCAGCCAGAATGGCAAGGATAGCGTGAGCCGCGCGGGTATTTGGTCAGGGCCAAACAGCGCGAGATCGGCAGGCTGTGTTGGCGGGCAGGGCGCCGCCAACAGGCGGCGATACAGCAAAGCTCCGAAGAAATTTTGTATTGAAATCCCATACCTTTTAGGTACAGTTCACTGAGGCACAGATATTTGTTTGTGTTCAAAAAAGAGGGCCGTGTTGCCTTTGGCAGGAGCTGTGCATGAATGACACACATAAGAAACTGGGCCTCATTGGAATGGGCGTTGCTACTGTGTTCACACTTACAGCGTGCATAGTGGAGTATGGCACCCCATACGCTGAATTTTCCTTAAAGGGAAAAGTGACGGATTCCGATGGCAAACCGATTCCAGATATCTCAGTAGCGGTAGTTGACCCACGTGAAAAATGGTGGTCACCCAAGGCTAGTTGTGCAAGTGACGACCAAGAGTTCGATACCTACGCTCGTTGCGAGAATTCCACCCCAATATGTGATGATCCATCCGTGCAGCCCCAATGTGAGGACGCGTTTGGGGGGCCATATTGTGCAGATGGATCCGATATACCCTATTGTGCAGAGGTGTGGAAAAGTACCACCAATGCTAAAGGCGAATACACGTTGCGTTGGAATGAACATGGTGCATGGGAAAGTGACGTTGAAAGCAAAATCTTAGTTATTAAAAACCAGGATGGCAGTGCAAATGGGCTGTTTAAAGACCAATCTGTTTCGATGAATTACTCTGAGTTCATAAGAGGAAGTTGCAAGGCAAGTGGGTGTGGCGCAGGCTTCACTCTGTCGAAGGACTTTGTCCTTGAGCGACATATTGAACAACCAGCGGACGAGTGAGAGACTCTCCGCGTTTTGGGCAGGAGCTGTTGATGAATAACACACATAAGAAATTGGGACTCATCGGAATGGGCGTTGCCGCTGCCTTCACGCTCACAGCGTGCTATGGTATGCCATACGATGAATTCAGCCCCAAGCGTTGCGTGGATTATCCTGAAACATGCGATTGTCATGAGCTTTGCTACGTAAAATGCATGGGTTCTGATAATGGCAATTGTATTCCGGCATGCTTTGATGCGTGTGAAACCAACGAGGAGTAACCTCACAACGGATCAGCAGATGAATAACACACATAAGAAATTGGGTCTCATCGGAACGGGCGTTGCCGCAGTGTTGACGCTTACTGCGTGCTTTGGATTTGAAGAGGCATATGGCACGCCGTATACTGAATTTTCCTTAAAGGGAAAAGTCATGGATTCCGATGACAATCCGATTCCAAATGTTTTGGTCGCGGTAGCTGACCCGTATGTGGGGTGGGGGGCGTCCAAAGCTAGTTGTGCGCATGGTGACCATGCATTCGGCACTTATGCTCGTTGCGAGAATTCTACCCCAATTTGCGATGATCCATCCGTGCAACCCCGATGTGAGGATGCGTCTGAGAAGCCATATTGTGCCGATGAATCCAATGAACCCTATTGTGTGCGTTTGCAAGCAAACACTACCACCGATGCTAAAGGCGAATACACATTGAATTGGCAAGGGGGAAAACACAGTGAAAGCATAAGCCTCGTTCTTGAAGACCAAGACGGCGATGCAAATGGACGATTTGACGGCCAGTCTGTGTCAATACATATCTCCGATTTCAAAAAAGGGAGTTGCAAACCAACTTGGTGTAGCGCACGCTTCAGCCTGTCGAAGGACTTCGTCCTTGAACGACATACTGAACGACCAGCAGATGAGTGAGAGATTCTCCGCGTTTTGGGCAGGAGCTATTGATGAATAACACACATAAGAAATTGGGTCTCATCGGCATGGGTGTTGCGGCAGCATTCACGCTTACAGCGTGCTATGGTATGCCATACGGTGAATTCAGGCCTAAAAGTTGTGTAGATTTGGACAATACCCCTCAGGCCTGCGATTGTGATGTGCTTTGCTATGAAAAATGCACGGGTTATGATAGCGGTTGTGTTCTTGCCTGCTTTGATGAGTGTGATGCCAGCGAGAAGTGACCTTGCAACAGAGCTGTGTGTGAATGACATTTAAGAGAGGATGCATGGCTGACATACCTGAATTGACGGCGGAAAAGCGAGAAGTGCTGGATTATTGTCGCGATTTGCACGACGAATGGGTCGGGAAGCATCCGTTGATGTCGCTGTTTTGGGAGTGCACGTTACGATGTAACTTGAATTGTCGGCATTGCGGCAGTGACTGCAGATCCAGTTCGTGTGTGCCAGACATGCCTGCTGATGATTTTATGCGTGTCATTGATTCCATTAAGCCGCATATCGACTCGCGCAAATGCATGATCATTATGACTGGCGGTGAGCCGCTGTTGCGCGATGATATCGAAAAGGTTGGCCTTGCCCTCTACCGTCGCGAGTTTCCCTGGGGGTTGGTAACGAATGGCATGGCACTTGATGAGAAGCGCATGGAGTCGTTGTTGCGAGCGGGTTTGCACTCGATAACGCTGAGTCTTGATGGGTTCGAAGCGGATCACAACTATATTCGGCGAAATGAAGACAGCTTCAGGCGCGCAGTGCGTGCCCTGGATCTCATGATTCAGGCGCCAGAGATTGTCTATGACGTTGTGACGTGTGTAAACCAGAATAATATTAAGCAGTTGCATGCATTCAAGGAATTTCTCATTGAGCGAGGACTCAAAGCGTGGCGATTGTTTACGGTTTTTCCGGTGGGGAGAGGCGCACAGGGCGATTTTATGCAATTGCCCGATGATCAGTTTAGAGAACTCATGGATTTCATCAAGACAACCCGGGAGGAAGGACGCATTGCGTGTAGTTATGGTTGCGAGGGTTTCCTGGGAGGCTATGAGATGGAGGTGCGCGACAGACCCTTCCATTGTAATGCGGGTGTCTTTATAGCAGGCATTCGAATAGACGGCAGTATTTCAGGTTGCACCAGTATTCGTGCCAATTTTGATCAGGGAAACATTTATAAAGATGACTTCATGGATGTTTGGGACAATCGTTTTCAAAAATTCAGAAATCGGGATTGGGCCAAAAAGGGCAAATGCGAAAATTGTGAGATGTTCAGGTATTGCGAAGGTAATGGCATGCATCTTTATAACGATAGTGAGGAACTTATGCTTTGCCATTACGAACGAATCTATGGTCACACGCGCCGTTGTATTTGATGTGTGTGATCAGGGAGCATGGGGTAAGTCCTGTGAACGACATTGAGAGCAGATGCTGAACAGGATATTCCTGCCCCCTGAAATGGTTCTTGGGCGCCACGAAATCAATCCGAACAGGTGATGGTCAGGCCATTCACGGTGCATACGCCATCGGGAGTCTGGGCACATTTAACATTGAGTCCGGCTGTCTTACAATTTTTGATGGTTTTGTCGCGTCTGACGTGTCCTGTTCTACAAGTAAAATTTGCGAGCGCGTATCCGTGGCCGGAATGGCCAGGGATAGCGCTTCGCCGCGCGCGTATTTGGCCCATGGGCCAAATAGCGTGCGGGCAGGCCCGTATTTGTGGGGCTTTGCACCACAAATAGGGCGCGCCAATATCTGACAGATTCAAAAGTTTATTGTTTTTCCTCGTAGATGAACATCCAATTGATGCCGAACTTGTCCTGCAGCGCGCCATAGAGAGCAGCAAAAAATGTCGGTGCAAGCGCGGTGTAGATTTTGCCGCCTTCTGCGAGGATGTCCCAGGCTTTTTGGACTTTTGCTGCATCGTCGGAGCCAAAGCTGACGTACATATTGGTGCCTGTCGAGCATTCACCGCAACATTCTGAAGTGTCAGCGCACATGATGTCGGCACCTGCAACGCGGATGCTGGCGTGCATGATCAGTCCCTTGTCAGCCTCAGCGATTGGACAGTTGGGATCTTCCGGGGCATCGGCGTATGTGCACTTACAGGTTATCTCAGCATCGAATGCTTTAGTGTAAGTTTCCATCGCCTCAGCGCAATTGCGTTTGAATGTCAGGTAGTGTTGAATCATGCGTTTTCTCCTGTCAAAATTGGGGGGGCCCTGTTGATTTAGACTTGTTCAGCCTGGTTTTTTAGATAATGCTGAACAACTGTTCATGATATGGCACAGTTTTCAGTTCACCGCCAGCATAATTTTGCAAAGATTGTGTGCACGCGGTTTTGCCTACTCACGAAGATCCGCCAGGCTGTCTTCATAGCCGAACACAAGCAGGCGTTTTCCTTTTTGAACGATCTGATGACCTTCTGATTCCAGCTTTTGCCGCTGTTCGTCCATGCCACCGGGATATTTTTCGTTGAGCTCACCATCGCGCTTCAGGGTGCGCCAGTATGGAAACAAAGCATCACCGCGCTCGACGCTGGCATGGGCACACATATTGACGAAAATGCCTGCTGTCATGGCACAGGTGACATCGGCATTGGCTTCTTTTGCCAAATGCATGCGAATGCGGTCGAGCGTTGTCAGCTTTCCAAAAGGAATCTTTGTCATGATTGCGTTGTACTGCATCGGGGCAGCGATCAACATCTTCGATCCGCCGAAACGCTTCACGGCCTCTGGTTTATCGGAGAGATCCTCGACTTTGGGTAAATCTCCTGCGTTGTGCAGCTTTTCATGGTATGTTTTTTTCGCCATCCTGGCATTCTCCTCATCCTGGCATTCTCCTCTTTCTTTTATGTGGGGGGCAGACACTGCGAAGCAGTGGCCGGGGTGGTTGTCTTCACACCCCCTGCCGGCAGATATTCTCTGCCCCTGCAACGTATCGCCTGGGAAATGGCGGCGCTGGCGCTATCGCTGTTTTCTGGGAGCCGTTCTTCTGGGCCTTGCCGATTTAAGCGATTCGTACTGCGCATTGGCTTTTTGGGCACACGCCAAGTCGTCGGTTTTTACGCATATCTGATAAAGCGTTCTGTGGGCGGGCATATAGCTGCCATTGAGCCGCAGGGCATCCTCCACAGCGCGCCGCGCCTCTTCGAAGTTTTGCTTCATGCTGTGGGCAATGGCGAGATTCGTAAGAAGGATTTCGTCATTTGCATGGTGTTTTCTGGCTTCTTGCAGTGCTTCGAGGCCGAGGTCGATCTTCCCGTAGCAAAGATAGGCGGAAGCAAGGTTGTTGAGAATTTGGTAATCATTGGGCTGCAGTGCGGATGCCTTGCGAAAGGCATCGGCCGCGCGCTCACAAAATCCGAACATTCGCTCTGCATTGCCCACGTTCATTAGGGTCTCGACACTATAGTCGATGCGCGTGGCTTCCACCAGATCTGCAAAAGCCGGGTAGGGCAGGTTCATTTTGGCGTAAGAGATACCACGCAGGGTGAGCGCGTAGGCAGTCGGCCCCTCGTCCTCAATGATCCGCGAAAGCAGCTTAATCGCAGCAGTATACTCCTGATCGAAGACGAGCAGTTCTGCCTGTATGATCGGGTCAGTTTGCTGTGGCGAAGCAGCCGTGACTGTCTCCTGGGTGGCCTTGCCGCCAGACGAACAGGCACAAACCATCACACCAACGATAAGACTAAGCAATACAAGTGTTCTCTTTAACATCGTTCTACCGGCAAGGAGCTATAGGCCACACAAAGACGCCCGTACTTTAACCAATGTCGCCAGCGTTGTAAACGTCATTTGCTCCCCACGGTGGATTGCGCACACGGTTCGACGAATAACGAAGGGGTAGTCAGCATTTGCGTGGGAAGTTTGAGCCACTGCACGTGTCCGCCACGGACTCGCTGCAAATGGATGCTGTCCTGGCTGCGCCAGCGCGTATCCGGGACAGGGACGATGCGATCACCCACTGTTAGGCCCGCTTGCTGTGCAGGCATCTGGGCATTGACACGGGTCACGAGGAGGGTGGCCGATCTCGCATTGAGCGAAAACTCAAGGCCCGCACTGTAAGTCAACGATAAACCCTGCGACAGACAAAGACCCTGATGCTGCAGAATAGCCTCCACAGGGGTAGCTTCCTGCCTGGCAACATACATATCGAAAAAGCCGGTAAAGCTAAATTGGCTGTAGCCCTCCAACACCTCACGCAGCTTCGCATTGTCAAATGCCTCAGACCAGCTCTGCGCCGAAAGTGCTCGCCAGAATCCCGCCCATGAGCGCCCGGTCTTCGCCGATTGCCACTGGCTGTCAATCGCCCAACTTAAAAAAAAGCCGCGATGATATGGCATTGTTGACCGCGATTCGGCCGTGCGGTGCGCATCCGGCTGCGTCAATAGTGTACTGGCTGCCACCGACACGATGTCGAGGAATTGACGCGGAGAAAGTAACCCAAGCTCTCGCAGGGCCAGGATAGCCATATATTGCGTCAAACCCTCGCGAAACCAGGCCGCGGATTCATAGTCCGCCTTCGAAAAGTGCAGCTGCTCCCCATTAAACAAGTGAAAAAGTTCATGCGCGACAAGTACTCGCCGGCGCTGGGCATGCCCCATGCCCGCACGTCCAAACTGAAGAACGATTCCTCCCGGACGCGCAAAGCCTTCCACATGGTCAGCATCGTGCGGTGCATAGAATACGAAAACACTCATCTGAGGCGGCAATTTGGCCGGCATCCACTCGGCATAGTGCGCCAGAACAGCCAAAGTCTCGCGCATCAAAACACTCTTCTGCTGCTCAAACTCAGGCGTTACCATCAATGTCACACCAGACTGCCCCAGCGTTGCCACCATCGGCGCCGCTCCGCCAAACAAAAAGTAACTGCGGTTAAGCGCAAATCCATTCGCCGCCTCCAACGTCACCCGCCAGAGGCCCTCACCCCCCTGTTCGCGTGCAACCTGCGGCAAACTCGCCACCACCCCCTCTCGCGTCACCACCTCAATCCGCACAGGCTCA